>DATHMJ010000115.1:0-3461 GCA_035487215.1 Gemmatimonadales bacterium | reverse complement strand
CTTCCGCGATCCCGCGGGGAATATCGTCGGGCTGTATCAGCAGCCGCCCCAAGCGTAACCCGTGGTGAGCATCCGGCATGTCGAGCCCCGCGACGCATCGCAGTGGCTCGTCCTCCGAACCGCGCTCTGGCCGGAGGAGGGCTCGACGCCCCATGCGGCGGACATCGAGCGGTTCTTCGCGGACACCCGCCGCGGTCCCGGAATGGACCCGGAGGCGGTCCTGGTGGCGGAGGACCAGGCCAGCTCCGCGCTCATCGGGCTCGCCGAAGTCTCGCGCCGAACCTACGCCGAGGGCTGCGAGACGAGCCCGGTCGGCTTCCTCGAAGGCTGGTATGTGGTCCCTGAGCGGCGGCGCCAGGGAATCGGCCGCGCGCTGGTAGACGCGGCCGAGGTGTGGGCGCGGGAGCTGGGGTGCCGGGAGCTCGCGTCCGACGCGCTCGTGGACAACCGGGTGAGCGCCGAGGCGCATCGAGCACTCGGCTTCGAGGAGGTCGAGGTCATCCGCTGTTTTCGAAAGGAGCTGAGGCCGGAGACCGAGGCCTGAGTCCCCATGCCGCTCCTACGGTGTCAGAACCTTGAATGCCTCGAGCGCCCGCTGGGTGACCTGGGCCGGGAGAGCGGCGAACTCGGGACGAAGGTCCCCGTCTGACACGATCTCATCCAGCGAGTGGCCCGAGTCCGCCACGTTCTCATGGTAGAAGATCAGCAGCTCGTTGCGTCGCTCCGTCCCGACGATGCGGGCGAAGCGCGTGGCCAGCTGCGCATCGGGCCACTCGAGCCCCTGCCGTTGCAGGAAGGCCCGCGTGCTGTCGGCCTCCGTGCCCGGGCCCTGAGCGATCGACTGCGCGACACTGAATGCGAACGTAGTGTGCCCGAATTCCAGGTTGCCCAGCCTCGCCGGATTCCGCACCGGGTACCGGTAGATCTCCTGCGTCCCCGGCAGAAATCCCTCGAATTGGAGAATGATGAGGCGCCGCACGCGCTGCCCCTCCACCTCGGCGAACACGTGTCGCTCGCCGGCCGCGAGGTCGCCGATCCGGATGGCGACGCAGCCGAGATAGCGAAAGGCGGGAGCGACCTGAAGGCGGATGGCCGGGAGCGCCGGCGACGTGAAGATCCCGCGGCTGAAGGTTCGCCGGGTTGGCGCCCCGGAACACGCGGGGCCGGGCACGCCGGCCCAGAGCCGGGACGGACTGCCCAAGGTGACGACGATGGTCGCCAGCGTCGTCCAGCGCGAGACACCATGGCGTGTGCCGCTCAACGGTCGCATCATCCGTATCCTCAGGTGGAGGGCCTCTTGGGGGGTCGTGCTCATTGTCAGGGTCCCGATCTCTTAGGGATGATTGTGAGCGTCTCGGCGACGCTCCTTAGCTTCAGGGTGCATCTCCAAGGCCACGACCATGGACTCAGCCAGGCTCACCGACTTCGCAACCCGCTACACCGCGGCCTGGTGCAGCCAGAATCCAGCCCGGGTCGCATCCTTCTACACGGAGAAGGGATCGCTCACCATCAACGGCGGACCCCCGTCCGTCGGCCGCGGGGCGATCACCGCGGCCGCCCAGGGGTTCATGACCGCGTTTCCCGACCTGGTCGTGACGATGGACAAGGTGGACCTGGAGCAGGGCCGCCCCGTGTATCGATGGACGCTCACCGGGACGAACAGGGGTCCTGGCGGTACCGGCAAGCTCGTCCGGATCAGCGGGTACGAAGAGTGGACGATGGGCGCCGATGGGCTCATCGCGGCCTCGAAAGGCCACTTCGACGAAGCGGACTATCAACGCCAGCTGCGCCCGTGATTCACCCATCGGCGAGAAACTCCCTGGAGGCCAAGTGACCGACGCTCTCCCCCGTCTCGTGCGCGCCGGCGTGCTCACCGGCCTGTCCGACGGGCTGTTCGCCAGCGTGCTCGCCTTGACGGTCTTCCATTTGCCCGTCGCCCGCCTCTGGCAGGGTGTCGCCAGCACCCTCATCGGCAGAGGCGCCTTCGACGGGGGCACCCCCACCGCCCTGCTCGGCGTCCTCATCCATTTCGGCGTGGCGTTCGGCTGGTCGGCCGTCTTTCTGTTCATCGTGCTGCGGCTGGGATGGGTCCAGCGTCTCCTCGCGTCTCCCTACGGAGTGCTCAAGGTGGCCTCGGTTTACGGACCCTGCATCTGGCTGGTAATGTCTTTGGTGGTCATTCCTTTGCTCGTCCATCGGCCGCCGTCGTTCAACACCAACTGGTGGATTCAGTTGATCGGACATTTTCCGTTCGTCGGCATACCGATCGTCGCGACGCTCGGCAGGGTGGTCTCCACAACCAGCCCATGACCTTCCGACCGGCTGTCCCGCACAACGAGCCACCGCGCCGCGGCTCATTCGGCTCGGTCGTCGCGCGGATTCTCTTGCACGTCGGTTTTCTCATGATCGCGATCGGCTGCCTGGCGGCCTACGCGCACTTCAAGGCCGAAGGCCAGTCGGGCGCGTCGATCGCGAGCCTGGTGGCCGCGGCGGGCTTCGGGTTCGCCCCGGTGCGCGACCTCGTCCGCCTGGTGTTTGGCATCGAGGGAAAGGCCCTGCACATCGTGCACGGCCTTGGTGGCCTGGCTCTGGTCGGCTTGCCGCTCGCCGGCGTCGTCTCCGGAGGACCGGTACTGACCCACGCCGCGATGGCGCCCTTCGCCATCATGGGCGCGGCGCAGGCGGTCATGCACCAGAACCACCCGCGCAATGCCAAGCAGGCCGCGGCGCTGCAACGCTTCGCCACGAGCTTGCCCGAAGTCGCCCAGTTCACCAGCTCGAAGAACCTCGCGTCGCCCGAGAATGCGCAACGAGCAGTCGTGGTTCTCTCCGACGTCATCGGCAAGGCGCAGGCGCTCGGGCAGACCGAGCTGGAGGCCGACCCCAATTTCCAGAGCGCGCTCGGCCAGGTCTCGACGCGCTTCGGGGCGAACTTGGGCCTCGACGCCGTGGATCTCGCGCTCTCCAAGCTCGCGGCGAATCCGATGACCGCGGGGGCGGTTCCGGAGCTGCGCAAGCGGCTCGACGCCGCCCGCGGCACCATCGCGGCCGCCGCAAGGCGCTAGCGCAGCCGCGAGCTTCGCCGCCTCTGGCCCGACGCCCCGCGTCGCTGCAGTTTGGTGGTCACTGCGATGGGCATCTTCATCGAGCATCCGGGTCTGGCTGCGCTGCTGGGGGGCCTTTTCCTATTGGCTTACTGGCTGACTCGGCGGCCCGCGATCGCGGTCGCTGGGCTGGGGTGGATTGCGTATAGCGGCTACGAAGCGGCGATGCGCCTTCGCTGGCTGTGCACCGGCGAGTGCAACATCCGGCTGGACCTGTTGGCGATCTACCCTCTGCTCGTGCTGGTCTCGCTGATCGCGTTGGTCGCGTTGGTGCGCTGGCAACTGGGACGCCACACCTGAGAGGACGAGCCGTGCCACGACCCCACTTCGAGATCCACGCCGGCAATCCCGAGCGCG
>DATHMJ010000114.1:0-6033 GCA_035487215.1 Gemmatimonadales bacterium | reverse complement strand
AGGACGAGCGCCGGCACCGGAAAAACCGACGGGCGCCGGAGCACATGGGCCAGCGTGCGGGTGAACTGGGCGTTCGTGACCGGCGCCGGCGCCACGGCGTTGAACGGACCGCTCAGCGTCTCCGTGAGCAGTGCATGATGGATGGCACCGACGGCGTCGTCGATCGAGATCCAGCTCATCCACTGGCGCCCGCCACCCACTGGGCCCCCCAAACCGGCCTTGAAGATGGGCAGCAGCTTCGCCAACGCGCCGCCCGCGGGGCTCAGCACGGCCCCGAACCGCGGCAACGCGACGCGAACCCCGGCTTGACGCGCGGGCTCCGTCGCCGCCTCCCATTCGCGGCAGACATCCGCGAGGAATCGGCCCGGCAGTGCCGGCGGGCTCGTCTCATCCAGTACCTCGTCCCCCCGATCGCCGTAGATCCCGATCGCCGCCGCGGAGACCAGCACCCCGGGCGGGTGCTGCAGCCGGGCGATGGCGTTGGCGAGGAGTGTCGTACCCGCGATGCGGCTCTCCCGGATCCGACGCTTGCGCGCCGACGTCCATCGTCCGGCCGCGATGTTCTCCCCGGCGAGGTGAACGACGGCGTCGACGCCCTCGAGGGCGGCCGGGTCCAGTGTGCCGCGCGGGTCCCAGGCGATCTCGCCGGCCTTTGGCGTCCCGCGCACGAGCGGAACGACGATGTGGCCCCCGGTCGAGAGGAATGCGGAGAGCGCCCGTCCGATCAGACCGCTCGCGCCGGTCACGGCGATACGCAAGCTCCCTCGATCGCTCGCGGATCGCCCTCGATGCATCGTCATTCTAGATTCGGTGCGTGATCGCCAGCCTGCTCGTTGCGACGCTCCTGTCCGGCGCTCTTCCCCCCGGCGCTCCTGCCGACCTCATCTGCACCGTCACGCGCATCGTGGACGGCGACACGTTCTACTGCGACCGGCACGTGAAGGTCCGCCTGATCGGCATCGATGCCCCCGAGCAGGACCAGGGGCCGTTCGGACGTGAATCCATGGTGGCGCTGCGGGCGCTGATCCCGCCGGGTACCCTGGTGCGGCTCGAGAGGGATGTCGACGCGAAAGACCGGTTCGGGCGGCGCCTGGCTTACGTCTGGGCCGATGGGTCGCTCGTGAATGAAGCCATGGTTCGCGGCGGATGGGCGTTGCTCTTCACCGTGCCGCCCAACGTCAAGTACGCGGACCGGCTCGGGCGAGCGCAGACGGCTGCGCGCAACGCCCGAGCCGGCTTATGGCGGGAGAACGGGTTCGCCTGCGCTCCCGTCGCGTGGCGCCGTCACCGCTGCTGAGGTCAGGTGATCTTGACCGCCTGCGCCATGCCGTGCGCGATGTGCGCCTTGCCGTCCCCAGCGTCGGGCACGAAGCAAACCAGCGCGTAGTCGCCGGGATCGAGGGTCACGGAGAAGTCCGCCGAGGCACCCGGGTCCATCGGCGCCGTCCCACCGTACAGGCTGCCAGGAGGCGGGCCTTTGGCGCCGCCGGCTTCCCAGGCCACGAGGTCCGGCGCAGACTTGCCCGGCGCGAACTTGAAGAGCGCCACTTCATGGGTCTGGTGCCCGTCGTTCACCATGCGAATGGTCTGCGTGCCCGCCTTGAGCGGCGTGGACAGCGTGTAGCCGTATTCCACCATGCGAACTACGACGTCCGGCGCCGGCGCCGAGTCGGCGGCTTGGGGGGAGTCGGTCACCTCGAACGACCTGGCCATCCCCTTGGCCATGTGCGGCGCCCCGTCTGGGCTAGGGATGAAGCACAACACGACGTAGCTCCCCGGCTTGAGCACGAGGGTCGCGTTCGATTCGCCGCCCGGGTTTGGTGGATTCGGTCCGCCTTCGAGGTGGATCCAGGACGGCGGCGGCCCCGGGTTCTTCATGGCGTCACCCACGTCCTTCAGCGTCTTGCCGGAGTCGAGCCGGACGATGACGGCGTGATGAAGCTCCTTGCCCGCCGACTTGAGCACGAACTTCGTCGGACCCGCCGGCACTTGAGCCGGCATCTGGAAGGCGTATTCGGTTGCGGTGATTGTGACGACGTTGGGCGCGCCTCCGGCCTTGGCGATCGGTTGCGCGCCCTCTCTTGGGGAGCAGGCGATGACGACTGCCGCGAGCAAGAGAGTGGGGCGAATGGTGTGCCTCATGCGAAGCGGACTCCTCGGGAATAGGTCGCGGACTTACCAACCCGTGCCCGCCGAGGATTCAGCGGGCCGCAGCCCGTCGAATCAGCAGCAGTTCGGAGATGTTTTCAAGAGTCAACAGGCCCACCAACGCGCCGGCCGCATCCACCACGGGCAGCGCGGGCAGCCCGCTGGCCCGCAGGCGTTCCAGCGCTTCCTGAAACGGCGCGGTGGGCGCTACCGTCGGCGCGGGTGAGGTCATCGTCTCCGCCACGGTCGCGTCGGGGCCACGCTCCCGCAAGCCCCGGATCAGGTTGTCCCGCGTGAGCAGACCCTCCGTGCGTCCCAGGTTGTCCACCACCGGAAACTCGCGCTGCTCGCCCGAGAGCAGCAGGTCGACGGCGTTGGCCAGGCTGGCGTGAATGGGGATGGTCCGGAACTCGGTCACCATGACCTGCGCCACCTGCAGTCCCTGGCCCGCCGCCCGGGTTTCGACGGCCGAGGCCTCGGCGCCCGCGCCGACGAACACGAAGAAGGCAATCAGGATGAGAATGGGCGAGCCGTACGGAGAGAGACCGACCAGCCCCATCAGTACCGCGAGCGCCCGCCCGACGGCCGCCGCGGCTCGCGTGGCGCGCACCAACCCCAAGCGGGTGGCGAGCAGGGCGCGGAGCACGCGTCCGCCGTCCATGGGAAACGCCGGGACGAGATTGAAGAGCAGGAGCCAGGCGTTCACCCACATGAGTTGGAGGGCGAACGATCCTGCGTCGGGATCGGGCGGCCAGATTGGACCTGGCGCTCCAACCAGGCGAAGATAGCCGAACAGCGCCAGGGTGATGAGCAGCGTCACCGCCGGTCCGCCCAGCGCGATCAGGAGCTCCTGCCGCGGCTCCTCGGGGATGCGCTCGAGTCGCGCCACGCCCCCGATGGGAAGCAGAATGACGTCGGGCGTGCGGACACCGTACTGGCGGGCCACGAGGATGTGGCCGAATTCGTGGAGCGTGACGCAGCCAAAGAGCGCCAGGATGAAGACGCTTCGTTCGATGGCCGCCGCCGCTCCCCCCGTGCCGTACGCCTGATAGGCGAGCCACGCGAGGAGAAGCAAGAAGGTCACGTGGACCTTGATGTCGGTCCCCGCGACCCGTCCGATCCGATAGGCCCACCGCATGCCGCGCCGCCCTTGGCAAAAGAACCGGTGCCGGTCCCCGGTGAAGATACACCGGAGCCCGGCACCGATACCCGTGACGGGAAATCGCGGCTAGACGATGACCCGAAGGCCGAACGCGACCGGCGGGAGTGGGGGAACCGCTGGGGCTTCGCGCTCGGGGACGCGAATCTGCTCCACCCGCAGCACCGGCTTCTCTTCCGGCCACAAGCGGCGGTCCGCCAGCTCCGCCAGCGCCGCGCGAAAGACCGCGTCGCCATCGCGCAGCGGCAAATCGAAGCTCCGGATGTAAGTCATCAGCGCTTCGTCGGCTGGAACGACGTCGGCCAGCAGCTCCGCGACCTGGACCGCCATGCGGGTGTGGGTGGCGGTCACCGCGCCTTCGGCGAGGCACGCGGTCATGCGGCATCGGAGCGTGGTCTCTTCTACCCATTGCGCGCGCCGGCGCACCGCGCCCACGAGGCGGTCGGGCCGAAGCCGCTGCCAAGGGTCAGCGGGGTCGGTCGCGGGCACGGCGGGGACGGCGTCCGCCACCGCGAGGAGGGCGCGAGCGCGTACGGTTTCGCGCATGGCGACAGGGACCGCTACCTCGCGGAAATACCGGCTCAGCGCTTCCTCCAGCGGAAGCCGGTCGGCGAGACGAACGACGAACATGGCGGCCTGGGTCTGATGCGTATCGGTCAGCGCTTCCCAGGCACGGGCATAAGCGACCTGGAGCCGCAGCCGCAGGGCGGGGGGGAGGCGCCGGACAGAGTTCAGGGTCAGGGACAGCATCGGGTACCTCGAAAGCTTGAGACAGCTGTGCAACGCTTTGCAATATCAAAGCTTACAGCTTCAGCACCTGGAGGGTGCGAGCTTCGTGCCGCCCAGATCCCTCCGGATCGACGGACCCCCAACTCCAACCACCCCAATGAGTCGGACCCGAGCCCGCCTCGCCGGGTCGGCGTTGCCGTTTGGGTCGGCTGCCGCCCAAGCCCATCGGCCTGTGGCGGCGCGGCCACAATGGCGGACCCCAAATTCGTGCTGGCGCGGTTATTGTTAACTCGTTAGTTTTGCACGCTTTGACACTCCAGGAGCCGACCATCGCCACAACCGTCTCCCCGCCCACCTGGGCCCCCAAGGACTCCGAGAAGCTCTACAACATGAGCGGCTGGGGTCAGGGCTACTTCCGGGTGAACGAGGCAGGGCACGTCACCGTCCATCCCGACGGCAATCCCAAGCGCGGGCTCGACCTGTACCAGCTCGCCCTCGACCTCAGCGCCCAGGGTGTCGGGCTCCCGCTCCTGCTCCGATTCTCCGACATCCTCCGCTCCCGAATCCAGGCCCTCGCGAGCCAGTTCGAGAGCGCCATCAAGGAATTCGGCTACGACGGCAAATACACCACGGTCTACCCCGTCAAGGTGAACCAGCAGCGCCACGTCGTTCAGGAGATCGTGGAGTTCGGGACGCCGCATGGCGCGGGGCTCGAGTGCGGGAGCAAGCCCGAGCTGATGGCGGTCCTCGGCCTGAACGAGAGCACCCGGCATCTCATCGTCTGCAACGGCTACAAAGACGAAGAGTTCATGCGTCTCGCCCTCATGGGTCAGAAGCTCGGCCACACCGTCATGATCGTCCTCGAGCAGCTGAACGAGCTCGAGGTGCTCTTGCGCGCGGCCGAGGACATGGACGTGCAGCCGACCGTCGGCGTGCGGATCAAGCTTGCGAGCCAAGGCTCGGGACGCTGGGCCAAGAGCGCGGGGGAGAAATCGAAATTCGGCTTGGGCGCGGTCGAGCTGGTGCGACTGCTCGATCGGCTGGCTGCCGGCGGCCGGAAGGATATGCTCCGCCTGGTTCACTTCCATCTGGGGAGCCAGATCCCCGACATCCGGTTCATCAAGTCCGGACTCGAGGAGATCAGCCGCTACTACGTAGAGCTCCGGGGGATGGGCTTCACCCACCTCGACCACGTGGACATAGGCGGTGGGCTCGGCGTGGACTACGACGGCTCCCGCTCGACCCGCCCGGCGAGCGTCAACTACACGATGCGGGAGTACGCCAACGACGCGGTGTATACCCTCGGAACCGTGTGTCGGTCGGAAGAGCTGCCGATGCCGAACATCATCTCCGAGTCGGGGCGGGCGCTGACCGCGCACCACTCCCTGCTCCTGATGAACGTGATCGATGTCGAGTCCTTGAACGAGTCGGTCGCGCCCTCGCTTCGGCCGGAGCCGCATCCGCTTCTGCTCGAGATGGCCGAGGACCTCGAGTCGTTCACGCAGGATCGGGTTCAGGAGGTGTTCCACGACGTGGTGTTCGCCAAGGAACGGGCACAGGAGTATTTCGCGAGCGGGGTGTTTTCGCTGCGCGACAAGGCGGATGCCGAGCAGTTCTACCTATGCACGCTGAACGCCATCGCCGGGGCCATCGCCGACGACAAGGCGGCGTATCCCGAGATCGCGGCACACATCGATGCGGTCCTGGTCGATCGGTACTTTTGCAACTTCTCCGTGTTCCAGTCGCTGCCGGACAACTGGGCGATCGATCAGATCTTCCCGATCATCCCCATCCACCGGCTGAACGAGCCGCCGACACGCCGCGGGACGCTCCAGGACATCACCTGCGACTCCGATGGAGTGATCGATCGCTTCGCCGGCGGTCGGAAGGGCAAGCCGTCCCTCGAGCTGCATCCCGTCATCGAGGACGAGCCCTACATCCTCGGCATCTTTCTCACCGGCGCGTACCAGGAGATCCTGGGCGACCTCCACAACCTC
>DATHMJ010000113.1:0-2474 GCA_035487215.1 Gemmatimonadales bacterium | reverse complement strand
TTCCTTAAAGGCATCGCCGACTCAGCCGCCGAGGGAACCATCGTCAGGCTCCCGCCCGGCCTGTTCCAGCCCATCGCGGCGGACGACATTGCTCCCATCGTCGCCGAGGTGGCGCTCGCCGCGCCGAGAGGCGGCATCGTCGAGATCGCCGGCCCGGAACGGGCGCCGTTCAACGAAATCGTCGCCCGCTATCTCAGGGCCGTCGGCGACCCGCGAGGTCGTGCGCGACCCCGAGGCGCGATACTTCGGCGGCCGGGTCGAGGAGCGCTCGCTCGTGCCGCTGGGCGAGGCGCGCCTCGGCCATATCGGTCTCGACGAATGGCTCCGCCGCTCAAGGGGAAAAGCCTGATGCTGCATCCGAAGTACACAGACTGATCTCACCCGCTGGCACGAGCTGGCTGGCAGGCCCCCGGCGATCGCGTAGAGACATCCAGACTGAGTATCAATGGTCATCGATTCTGCGATACCGCGTCCCGACTAAGCGCTGAAAGGAACACCGGATGACGAAACTTCACTCGTGCTTCCGTGCTTACCTTGCGGCACTCCTGGTGCTCGCAGCCGTTCCGGCCGCAGCCGCAGACGAAGGACCTGTTCGCCGTCGATCTCGCGGACTACCCGGGCAAGGAGGGTCGCGTCATTGAGGTGTCGTATCCGCCGGGCGCGCAAGACGTGGTCCATCGGCACGACGCCCATGCCTTCGTCTATGTGATCGAAGGCGAGATCGTTATGCAGTTGAAAGGCCAACTCGCCGTGACGCTCAAGGCAGGGCAGACGTTCTACGAGGGGCCCACCGATGTTCACGTCGTAGGGCGCAACGTCAGCAATACGGAGCCGGCCAGGTTCGTCGTGGTGCTGCTGAAAAGTAAGGGGGCCCCCGTCCTTACGCCGGTGAAAGAATGATGCTCGGCACCATGCGCCTCGTGGTCCTTCGGGCCGTTCCTCTAGTCAAGGAGTATGGGGCAAACCTTGCCGTCAAATGCGATGGCGTGCTGGCGTTTGTCGAGGCCCAGTACAACCTGGCCCTTTGCTCCAGAGCGGCACGTACAAGATCGGTGCGTGGTTCCATTCCGGTCGCTTTGCCGACCAGCGTTTCGACACGGCCGGACAATCACTTGCGAGCCCGCTCTCGAGCGGCGTAGCACGGATGCTCAACAACAATTACAGTCTGTACGCGGCGCTCGATCAGCCACTATGGCAAGAAAGCGAGGGCGCCGGAGGTCTCAACGCCTTTCTACGGGTCCTGGGCGCTCCGGGGGATCGCAAGCTTGTCGATTTCTATTTCGATACGGGGCTTACCTATAAAGGCCCGTTCGGGCGAGAGGACGACACGATCGGCATCGGCTTCGCCTATACACGGATCGGCGGCGCGGCGCGCTCGCTCGATGCCGATACGACCGCGACGACGCCGGCCTATCCGGTGCGATCGCGCGAAACGCTGTTGGAGGTTAGCTATCAATTCCAGGTCACCCGCTGGTGGCAGCTGCAGCCCGATTTCCAGTACATCTTCAATCCGGGCGGTGGCATTCCCAACCCCAACGCCCCGGCGCGGAGGATCGGCGATGCCGCAGTGCTCGGGTTAAGAACGACGATCATGTTTTAGGATGATGCGTTTTAGCAGCAGGAGACAAATATGAACGTGGACAACACCTCACACCCCGGTAGACCGGTGCCCGACGAGTTGGTTCCGTCGCGCTACGCGCTGCGGGTCGGCGAGATTGATGTACTGGTGATCAGCGATGGGGTGTTTCCGCTGCCAGCCACGACGTTGGCCACCAATGCCGACCCGGCCGACCTGGCGGCATGGCTGGACGACAGGCTCCAGCCGCGGGACGTGTACAAGTGGCCGCTGAACGTGGTCGTGGTGCGTAGCGGCGGCCGGACCGTACTCATCGACTCTGGGGTAGGATCGGAGTTCCCGGACTTCCCGCAGGTTGGGCGGTTGGTCACGCGACTGGACGCCGCCGGCATCGATCCCGCATCCGTGACCGACGTGGTGCTTACCCACATGCACGTGGACCATGTTGGCGGGCTGCTCGCCGACGGGCTGAGGGGCCGGCTGCGTCCGGACGTGCTGATCCACCTGGCGGCCGCCGAGGCCGAGTTCTGGGCGTCGCCCGATTTCTCCCGCAACACTTTTGGCGGGTTCCCGGACGTGCTTCGGTCGGCTGAAGAGCGGTTCGTCGACCTGTACCGTAGCCAGCTGCGGCTGTTCGAGGCGGAGTACGAGGTGGCGCCGGGGGTGGTCGTCCGTCGCACCGGCGGCCACACCCGCGGGCACAGCGTGGTCCGCCTGGCGTCCGGCGGCGATCGGCTGACGTTCCTCGGCGATGCCGTGTTCCCGAACCACTTCGACCGCCCCGATTGGTACAACGCTTTCGACCACGACCCCGAGGAGGCGGTCCGCGTCCGGGTCCGTCTCTTGCGGGAGCTGGCGGCGACCCGCGAGCCGCTAGTGGCCGCTCACCTGCCGTTCC
>DATHMJ010000112.1:0-2862 GCA_035487215.1 Gemmatimonadales bacterium | reverse complement strand
CCGGCGACCAGCGGCGGATGCCTGGTGTTGCCCCAAGCGAACGCGTCCGGAGCGGAGTACCTCGTAGTTGCCCTCTCGACCACGGGCCAGGTCACGCAGGCGGGCGTGAGCACGCCCTATCTGCTCGCCGCCCAGCCAGGCGCCGGGCTCACCGCCGCGGTCACAGCCACGCCGGCCACCAGCGTGATCGCGACGGCCACGTCGCCGGCAACTCGTTTTCACGCGATGCTGAGGGCCCGGGGGCGGGCCCTCGCGCATGCGGCCGCGGCTCCCCAGCGTTCCGTCGCCCGACTGCCCGCAACTGTGGCGGCCACCCCACCGGTCGGCAGCCAGCGGAGCTTCCAGGTGTGCGGGGACCCGAACTGCGCCACCTTCGTGACGGTGACCGCGACACTCGAGCACGCCGGCCCCCACGGGCTGGTGTACCTCGATGCGGCCGCGCCGTCGGGCGGGTTCACGCAGGCCGATCTCGACGGGCTGGGGTCGCTGTTCGACCGGTTCGTCTACCCCATCGACACGCTTTCGTTCGGGCACGAGACCGATCTGGACGGCAACGGCGCCGTCGCCATCCTCCTGAGCCCGGCGGTGAATCGGCTGAGCGGCAACTGCAACTCGACCCACGCCGTGATCTTGGGCTTCTTCTTCCCCGACGACCTGCTCCCCGGCAGCCCCGGGTCGAACGACGGCGAAATCTTCTACGGGTTGGTCCCGGACCCGAACAATACGCAATGCACGATCAGCCGCTCCTTCGTGCTCCGCTCGATTGGTCCGACGTTCCTGCACGAGCTTCAGCACATGATCAGCTTCGGGCACCACGTTGTGCTTGGCCGCGGGGCGGCGGAAGACAACTGGCTGGATGAGGGACTGTCGCGTCTCGCTGAAGAGCTGGGTGGGCGCGAGATCCCCGATTCCGTCTGCGCGCCGATGACCTGCTTTAGCGAGTACCCGTCTGGGGATCTGTCGAACGCGTTCCAGTACCTCAACAAGGGCGTGCTGGAGATGAGTCCACTGATCGAGCCCGGCGACGTGGACGGGACGCTCGCCGACAACGGCGCGAACTGGCTCTTCATCCGATGGCTGGCCGACCATTTTGCCACGGACTCCATCATCGGGACCAGCCTCACGCGCGCGCTCGACGGCGCGGATTCACCCGCCGGCACGACGCTGGTCGGCGACGGCAATGCGGCCGTCACGACCGGCGCGGATTTTCCCACGCTGGTGAGCGAATGGCAGCTCGCGAACTATCTCACGTCCGTTGCGGGCTTCACGGAGCCAACAGCCCGCCTCCGCTTCAAGAGCTGGAACCTCCCCGCGGCGTTTGCGCCCCAGGGCGCTTATCCACTCCAGCCGGATAGTGTCACGACTACCGGCTACACGCACAGCGGAACGCTCCGGGCGGGATCGGGGCGACATCTGCGGGTGATCCAGGCCGCGAACGGGCCCGCGGTGACGATCGCCTTCGACGGGACGGTGGGAGCGGCGGTGAGCCCAACGGTGATACCGCGATTCGCGGTGGCGCGGGTGCGCTAGGAGGGGAGACGACTGCCGGGGTTCTCGAAGCGGCCCCAGCGGAGCGCGACTGTAGGCAGGACGAACAGGCTCAACACCGTGGACGTCAGGAGCCCGCCGAGAATCACGATCGCCATCGGGCCCTCGATCTCGCGGCCGGGGTCGCCGCTTCCGATGGCGAGCGGCACGAGTGCCAGCGCGGTGACGAGCGCCGTCATGAGGATCGGCCCCAGGCGCTCGAGCGCGCCCCGGATGGCGGTGGCGCGGCTCCACGTGGCGCCATCGACGCGCACGAGGTGGTCGTAGTGCGACACGAGCATCACCGCGTTCCGGGTCGCGATGCCGAACAACGTGACGAATCCGACGAGCGAGCCGAGTGATAGGAGTCCACCCGTAGCGAAGACGGCGAGCACCCCGCCGACGAGGGCAAACGGAAGATTGGCCAGCACGAGAAGAAGTCGGCTCGTGTTCCCGAAGGCCAGCGCCAACAGCATCACGATGCCGGCGCCGGCGAGCAGGCTGTGCAACAGCAGCTCGCGCTGTGCGTCGCGCTGGGCCGTCGCAGTCCCCCCCATCTCGGCGTAGACACCGGCCGGAAGCCGCGCCGCCTGGAGCCGCGTTCCGAGATCCGCGGCAAAGCCGGCCTCGTCGGCCCCCGCGTCCGCGGTCACGGTCTGCACCCGCCGAGCGCCTTGGTGCGCGATCATGAAGCGGCCGGTGGTCCGGGCGATGTCCGCCACGTCCGACAGCGTCACCATCCGTCCGCCGGCGGTCATGATCGGCAGGCCCCGGAGATCCTCAGGGCGCGCTCGCGCTTCCGGCTCCAGGATCACCACGACGTCGGTGGCCCGATTCCCCTCGAAGGTCTGTGCCACCTTCACCCCTCGGGTGGCGGCTTCGACCGCGGCCAGGGCGTCGTCGGCCGCGAGCCCCGTGCTCGCGAGGTCGCCCGGCCGAAGCCGAACCGCCAGCTCGGGCGTGACCGGCGGGGCATCGTACTGCACATCCGCCGCGCCCGGCACCGCCCGCACCAGCTCGGCCACTCGCCGGGCCGCGACATCGAGACTGTCCAGATCGTCGCCGAAGACCTTGACGACGACCTCCGCCGTCGAGCCGGTGAGCGTCTCCTCGATCCGTTCGGCGAGGAAGCCTCGGATGGCGAAGTTCACTCCCGGGAATCGAGCGAGAATCCGCCGCAGGTCGTCCTGTACCGTGATCGCCGCTTCTCCGGTGAGCGGGACCAGGTCCACTTCGAACTCGGTGTAGTGCGTGCCCCAGGTGTCTTCCGACAGCTCCGCCCGACCAATGCGCTGCGCCACGGAGCGAACGCGCGGGTCTTTCCTGAGGGCGGCC
>DATHMJ010000111.1:0-6553 GCA_035487215.1 Gemmatimonadales bacterium | reverse complement strand
AGCCGCCCCGGTCACCCCATGGCGAATGCGATCCGCAAAGGCCCGCCCGATGGGGCTGAACGCGAGCATGATCGCGGTGCCACCGCCAAAGATCAGGATGAGCGCGAGAATGTCTTCCATCACCCGCCTGCTTCGGGGAGCCGTTCCGCGGGCCGCTGGCTCAAGAGTCGCTCAGCGAAATCCACCCGCTCCTGCGTCTCTTCGAGTTGACGCCGCAGCTGATCCAGCTCGTCCCGGAGCTGAGCCACCTCGGTGGACGTGTCCGGATCCGCCCCGTGCCCCTGAATGCGCCGCGCGAATGCCTGTCCGACCGGGCCCTGGGTAAAGCGGACAAACCCGAAGATCGCCGCAACCGTGACGAGGAGCCCCGTGAGCATGCCGACGATCGGAACCAGCTCGCCTATCATCAGGATTCGTCTACGGTCGCGGGACGCTGAATGTTTCAGTTCGAGACGGACGGGGCTAAACCAACTCGACCGCGCTGATCGCGCCGAGGGAGACGGCGATCTCCGTGTCGTCCTGGCCGAGCGGCCTGAGGAAGACCTCGTGCGCGGTGACGTGCGTGTCCACGCTGGTGGGCACGCCCACCACCTCGCTCTGGTCCGTCGTCGTGATGCGGACGGTCTGGTCGTTGCCGCCCGCGTAGGCCAACAGAGCCACGATCTCGTCGTAGGTCACGCGGCCTCCACAAGTGGGGTCAAGCCCGCGCAGCCCCGAGGGCTAATGTAGGGCGAACGCATGCGGGGCGCGAGGATGCCGATTGCAGGGAAGTTCGCTACCTTACGCGCCTCGCTGAACGGACTTCGGGGACGGGGCACAGCGGTTGCGCCCGGCGCAAACCGTCCCGCTACTCGGACTATCGGCTCATGACCTACACTCTGACGCTTTTTCTCTTGCTCGGCGCGGCCAACATCGCCTGCGCTCAAGCCAAGGACACGACGGCCAAGCCCGCGGCCAAGCCCGCGGCCAAGCCCGCGGCCAAGCCGGCCGCCCAGCCTGCGGCCCAGCCCTCCGGTCAACCGGGCAAGTCGGAGGGTCTCACCTTCGACGCCGCCACCAATACGGTGACCTTCCAGCTCGTGGCAGGGGCCCCCGGTGCCAACGGCCCGTTCAACTTCAACAGCTACACCAGCGGCGCCGCGGCGCTGGTCGTTCCGTCCAAGGCGCACGTCGTCATCAACTTCGTCAACGAGGACGGAACGCCGCACAGCGCCGAGATCATCAGTGCGAAGGACCCCATTCCCAACCTGGGTGGTGATCCCGCTATCCCCGCCGCCTACACCAGGGAGTTGACCCAGGGACTGCCGCAGTTCGGAAAAGATGCGATCAAGTTCACGGCACCGGACCAGGGCGAGTACCGCATTTTCTGTGGCGTGCCCGGTCACGGGCTCTCGGGCATGTGGATCTGGTTCAAGGTGGATCCGAACGCCAAGGCGCCCAGTTTCGGCCCCACCAAGTGAACCGTCTCAGCGCTCGCCGCGGGTGAGCGCTCTCCCCAGAAAGCGCCCGGTGTAGCTGCCGGGCGTTCCCGCGACGTCCTCAGGCGCACCTTGCGCCACGATCCGCCCTCCCCCCTCCCCACCTTCCGGCCCCAAATCGATGATCCAGTCCGCCGTCTTGATCACGTCGAGATTGTGCTCGATCACGACGACGCTGTTGCCCTTGTCGACCAGGCGGTGAAGCACTTCGAGCAAGAGGCGCACGTCCTCGAAGTGGAGCCCCGTGGTCGGCTCGTCGAGGATGTAGAGCGTGCGACCGGTATCCCGCTTCGCCAGCTCCGTTGCCAGCTTGACCCGCTGCGCTTCGCCGCCGGAGAGCGTCGTGGCCGCCTGACCCAAGTGGATGTATCCCAGACCGACGTCGTTCAGTAGCTCCAGCTTCTCGGCGATCCGTCGCTGCGATCCGAAGAACTCCAGCGCGTCGGCGACGGTGAGGTCGAGCACGTCGGCGATGCTCCTGCCCTTGTAGCGCACCTCGAGCGTTTCCCGATTGTACCGCCGGCCTTTGCAGACCTCGCACGGCACGTACACATCCGGCAGGAAGTGCATCTCGATCTTCACGAGCCCGTCGCCTTGGCACGCCTCGCAGCGTCCGCCCTTCACATTGAAGGAGAAGCGGCCAGGCCCATACCCGCGCATCTTCGCCTCCGGCAGCGCCGTGAAGAGCTCACGGATCGGCGTGAACAGGCCGGTATACGTGGCGGGATTGGACCGCGGCGTGCGTCCGATGGGACTCTGATCGATGTCGATCACTTTGTCGATCAGATCGAGACCCTCGAGCCGGGTGTGGGCCCCGGGCACGAACCTCGCGCGGTAGAAGTGCCGAGCCAGAGCCCGATAGAGGATGTCGGTCACGAGGGTGGACTTGCCCGATCCGGAGACGCCCGTCACCGCCACGAACAGGCCGAGCGGGATCTCCACCGTGACGTTCTGGAGATTGTTGGCGCGGGCGCCCACGATTCGAAGTCTGCGCTTCCGATCGGCCAGCCGCCGTCCCGGTGGGACGGGAATGCGCAGCTCGCGACGGAGGTAGCGCGCGGTGAGCGACGCCGGATGCCGCAGGATCTCCTCTACCGTGCCCTCGGCCACCACCTCGCCGCCGAGCCGTCCCGCGCGAGGACCGAGATCGATGACGTGGTCCGCGCTCCGGATCGTGTCTTCGTCGTGCTCCACCACGATCACCGTGTTGCCCAGGTCGCGGAGGCCCTTCAGCGTGCCGAGCAGTCGCTCGTTGTCCCGCTGGTGCAGACCGATGCTGGGCTCATCGAGGATGTAGAGCACGCCGACCAATCGCGATCCGATCTGCGTCGCGAGCCGGATCCGCTGTGTCTCGCCGCCGGAGAGCGAGGTGGCCCCGCGGCCGAGCGTGAGGTAGTCCAGCCCGACGTCGCGCAGGAAGCGAAGTCGGTCGGCCACTTCCTTGAGGATTGGACCCGCCACGTCGGGGTCGACGCCCGAGGTGCCGTTGGAGCGCAGCGGGACGCTCTCGAAGAACGCGAGCGCTTTGGAGACCGGTAGGTCCACGACGTCGCCGATGCTCCGTCCGTTGACCAGCACGGCCAGACTCTCGGGACGGAGGCGCTTGCCGCCGCAGGTCTGGCAGGGCTGCTCGGTCATGTACTCCTCGAGCGACTCCCGCACCGCGTCGCTGGTCGACTCGCGATAACGCCGCTCGACGTTCTTGAGCACACCCTCCCACTCGCTCTCGAACTCCTTCCCTCGTCCGCCATCCACCGAGAAGCGGAAGCGCCCGGGCGCACCGTTCAGGATCGAGCGACGCGCCTCGTCGCTCAGCTCACCCCAGGGCGCGCCGAGATCGAACTTGAATGCCTTGGCGAGCGTCGGGAGGACGACCTTCCGCAGATAGCCGGTCGGCTCGCCCCAGGGGAGAATCACGCCCTCGAGAATCGAGATGCTCGGATCGCCCAGGATCAGGTCGGCGTTCACTTCACGCCGCGTTCCGACGCCATGGCAGTCGGGGCAAGCTCCGAACGGCGAGTTGAACGAGAACTGCCGAGGCTCGAGCTCCGGGAAGGAAAGGCCACAAACCGGGCAGGCGAATCGCTCGGAGAAGAGCGCGCCGTTCCCGGCCCCGCCGGGAAGCTGGACGATTTCCACGACGCCGTCCGCGGTCTTGAGGGCCGTCTCGATCGAATCATTGAGGCGCGAACGGTCGGCCGCGCGCACGACGAGACGGTCCACCACCACCGCGATGTCGTGGTTCTGGCGCCGGTTCAGCGCGGGAACGTCGCCGACGTCGTAGGTGGCACCGTCCACCCGAACCCGCACGAAGCCGCGCTTCCGCACGTCCTCGAAGAGATCGCGGAACTCGCCCTTCCGCCCACGGACCAACGGAGCCAGCACTTCGATCCGCAGCTCCTCCGGCCACGTCAGCACCGCGTCGGTGATCTGCGACGCGCTTTGCCGCGAGACCGGGCTGCCATCGTTGGGACAGTGGGGCACACCGACTCGGGCCCACAGCAAGCGCAGGTAGTCGTAGATCTCGGTGACCGTGCCCACCGTCGAGCGCGGATTCTGGCCTTGGGTCTTCTGCTCGATCGAGATCGCGGGCGAAAGGCCTTCGATGGCGTCGACGTCGGGCTTTTCCATGAGGCCGAGGAACTGTCGGGCGTACGCGGAGAGCGACTCGACGTAGCGACGCTGACCCTCGGCGTAGATGGTATCGAATGCGAGGGATGATTTGCCCGATCCGGAGAGCCCGGTGATGACGGTCAGCCGGTTTCGGGGAATGCGAACGGAGATGTCCTTGAGGTTGTGCTCGCGCGCGCCGCGGACGACGAGGTATTCCTGAGCCATAGCCTTGAAACGTACCGGCCCCCTGCCCGGGCTTCAATCCGCGCACCCCGGGGGCGACCGGGAAAGGGCTCCTTCCGCGTTCGTGAATTCAGCCGTAGCATATGCAAGCCCGATCCCAGACGGAGTCACGAGATGCCCCGAACGCGCCGCCGCCGGCAACGCACGCGGGAGTTGACGGACGACCTGTTCCTTCGGCCGCCCATGCGGCCGCCGGTGCCGTTCCTCGTCCTGCCGTCTCCTGCCGACTCGGACACACCGCTGGCTCCGTCAGGCGACCCCGTCTCGGCGGCGGCCGGGGCAGAGAGCCAGGTCGTTCGGTTGACGCGCGTGGCGGCGCAGGCAGAGGCGGCCGGCCACCCGGAGCAGGCGATGGAGGTGCTGGACGCCGCCGTAGCGAACCAGCCGGAAGCCGTAGACTTGCTGGTGCTCCGCGCGGCCGTGCTGGGACGGCAGCGCCGCCTGGCCGAGGCGGAAAAGGACCTCCGACGAGCCGTCCGGCTGGCCCCCGGAAACGGCCAGGCGTTGCTGGATCTGGGCCTCCTGCTGTGGCGGAAGGGCCTCGCCGTGGAGGCCGCCGAGCTCTTCGACCACGCCGCCGCCCACCAGCCCCGCAACCCAGTGGCGTTCAATTATCTGGCAGAGGCCTTGAACCAGGCCGGCGAGCCGGAAAATGCGGTCGTGGCCCTGGAGCGTTCGCTCGCCCTCGATCCCCGCCAGCCCCGGGCCTATTACCTGATGGGGCGGGTCCTGGACCGCCTCCGCCGGCCCGACGAAGCCCGCCTTGCCTACCGCCGAGGACAGGAGCTGACCGGGCGGTGATCCTGGTGGTGGTGGACGATCTCGCGTTCGTCACGGCAGACGCGATCGTCCGGGCAGCCGACGAAGTCCTCAATCCCGTGTCCCCCGAAATGAACCGCGTGGACCGCCAGGCCGGCGAGCGTTTCGCCGCGTTGCGGCGAGTCAGCACGGCGCTCGATGCCGGTGCAGCGGTTGTCACCGGCGGGGGCGACCTCGCGGCACCGTTCGTGCTCCACGTCGTCATTCGCGACCGAACCCTCGATACAAGCCGTGACGTGGTTCGCCGGGCGTTGATATCCGCCTGGCAGCGGGCCCGTGACTGGGGCTTGGACAAGCTCGCGTCCCCGCCGATCGGCACCGGCGCGGGCCAGTTGAGCCTGGAGGAGGCGGTGGAGCTGCTCGCCGACACGTTTCCGCCGGCCGGCAGCGGTCCGCCGAGCGAGTTGCGAATCGTGATCGAACGGGACGAAGATCGCGCGGTGGTCGAAGGCATCGTACAACGGAGACGTGGGTGATCAAGCTGACCGGCCTGACCAAGCGCTACGGTTCCTTCACGGCGGTGAACGGGATCGACCTCACCGTTCACAAGGGCGAGCTGTTCGGCTTTCTCGGTCCGAACGGCGCGGGGAAGACGACGACGTTCCGGATGATCGCGGGAATCATTCTGCCCACCTCGGGCACGATCGAGATCGGCGGCATCGATCTGGGCAGGCAGCCGCTCGTGGCCAAACGGCGGCTGGGGTACATCCCCGATCGGCCGTTCGTCTACGACAAGATCACCGGCGCCGAGTTTCTCCGGTTCGTCGCCGCCCTCTACAACGCGCAGGACGCCACGCTCGAGCGCCGCATCGACGAGCTGCTCGACCTCTTCGAGCTGGTCCCCTGGAAGCACCAGCTCACCGAGTCCTACAGCCATGGCATGCGGCAAAAGCTCATCATCGCGAGCGCGTTCGTGCACCGGCCCGAAGTGATCGTGGTGGACGAGCCCATGGTCGGTCTCGATCCCAAGGGCGCTCGTCTGCTCAAAGACCTGTTCCGCCAGTATGTCGACCGGGGCGGCACCGTGCTGATGAGCACCCACACGCTCGAGGTCGCCGAAAGCATGTGCGATCGCATCGCGATCATGCAGGGCGGGCGCATCCTCACCCAGGGCACGATGCCCGAGCTTCGGGAGCAGACCGCCTCCGGTGATTCGAGCCTGGAGGATCTCTTTCTCCGGCTCACCGGCGGCCTCGGCGAGCACCAGCTCGACACGATCCTGGACGGCTGATGCCCATGGCCCTGCGCAAGTATCGCGGTCCCGGACTCTGGATCGTGCTCAGTCCCAAGTGGCAGGGCGCGTGGGCTCGAATCCGGGAAGAGCGCGCCAACGCCGGATCCAGGGCGGCGCTCCTGGCGCTGCTTGCGATCGGATTCTGGTCGGGCGTGTTCGGGGTGTT
>DATHMJ010000110.1:0-7513 GCA_035487215.1 Gemmatimonadales bacterium | reverse complement strand
GCCGACCTCGACCTCGCGCTGGAGGGGGTACTCTGGGGCGCGTTCGGTACCACCGGGCAGCGCTGCACCGCCACGAGCCGGCTCATCCTCCATCGTCGGATTCACGACAAATTTGTCGCCAACCTGGTGACACGCGCCGAGAAGCTTCGTCTGGGCGACGGCCGCCGCCCCGGCACCGATGTGGGTCCGCTCATTCACGAGGATGCCCGCCGGAAAGTGGAGTACTATGTCGACGTGGGCCGGACCGAGAAGGCCGAGTTGGTGACCGGGGGCAAGGTACCGGGCGGCCGGCTGGCGAGTGGCTGGTTCTATCGGCCCACCATTTTTACCGGGGTGAAGCCCGGGAGCCGGCTCGAGCAGGAGGAAATCTTCGGCCCGGTGCTGAGCGTCATCCGGGTGGACGGCTTCAGCGAGGCCGTGGCGATCAACAACGATGTGCGCTACGGTCTCTCGAGCTCGATCTACACCAGCAACGTGGATCTCGCGTTCCGCGCGATGCAGCTCCTCGACAATGGTATTACTTACGTCAATGCTCCGACGATCGGCGCCGAGGCGCATCTCCCGTTCGGGGGGGTCAAACAGACCGGCAACGGGCACCGCGAAGGCGGCTGGGAAGTGTATTCATTCTTTTCCGAGACCAAAGTGTGCTACGCGGATTACTCCGGGCGCCTGCAGCGCGCGCAAATCGACACCCACGACGTGTGACGGCGGTTGCGCTGAGGTGCGGGGCAGGATAAGGTACGCGAGGTCGGTTCTCCGGTTGTGAGGTCTCATGCGCCCCATGCAGGTCGGGTCCGGCAAGCGTGGTCCGTCGTTCGACGAGGGCTCGCTGGACCAATACCTCCGAGAAATCAGCCGTTACCCGCTGATTCCCCAGGAAGAAGAGGTCAAGCTCGCCCAGCGCATCCGCATCGGTGAGGCGGAAGCACTGGACAAGCTGGTGCGCAGCAACCTCCGCTTCGTCGTCTCGGTGGCTAAGAAGTATCAGAACCAGGGCGTTTCCCTCGCCGATCTCATCAACGAAGGCAATCTCGGCCTGATCCGCGCGGCCCATAAATTCGACGAGACCAAAGGCATCAAGTTCATCTCCTACGCGGTGTGGTGGATTCGGCAGGCCATTCTCCAGGCGCTGGCGGAGCAGAGCCGCATCGTCCGCGTCCCGCTCAACCGCGCCGGCACGCTGCACCGCATCGGCAAGCGGTCGTCCGCCCTGCTCCAGGAGCTGGGCCGGGAACCGACCCCGTCCGAGATCGCGGAGGGGATGGACATCTCGATGGAGGAAGTGCAGAAGACCCTCTCCATCTCCCAGAACCATCTCTCACTCGACGCACCGCTCACGCCCGGCGAAGACAACAAGCTCCTGGACTACCTCCCCGATACCCAGAACCCGGGTCCGGATTCGGAGACGTTCGAGCACGCGCTCACCGAGTCGATCGAGGAGGTGCTCTCGACCCTCAAGGAGCGTGAGGCCAAGATCCTGCGCCTCTACTTCGGGTTGGATGGTCCCGAGCCGATGACGCTCGAGGAGATTGGGAGCTTGCTCGGGATCACGCGGGAGCGGGTCCGGCAGATCAAAGAGAAGGCGCTGAGCCGGCTCCGGCACGTGAGCCGGGCCCGCGCCCTGGAAAGCTTTCTCGCCTAGCGCGCTGCTTCGCCTAGCGCCGCTTCGGCTCGCGCACCCTCACATCCACACCGCCCATCAGCGCGAATCCACGAATTCGCAGCACCGGCGCGTCCGGCGCGGGGCCCTGACCCTTCGGCGCCAGGCGCTCCTCGAACCCGCCCATGAAGCCGGAGCCGTGCACCTCGACGCGAATCCAGGGGGGCACGCGGATCTGCACGCCACCCATGAACGCGAACACCTCCATCTCGCTCACGCCGGGCACCAGCTCCGTCTCCGTCAAATCGAGGTCCACGCCGCCCATGCAGGCGATGATCTTGAAGTGACGGGGAACGGGCCAGGACCCCCGCCGTTTCGCCCCGCTCATGATCGCGAAGACGAAATCGCGCTCGGGAACCTCCGGGTCCGGCGCGGCCGGCCCGCCATCCTCGAGCCCGTCGCCCGCGAGGTCGGCGATCAGCCGCTGCAGCTCGACTACGGACGTCGCGTGCTCCGCCAAGTCCAGCCGGTGGTCCAGCTCATCCATGCTGAGCCGGTCCTCCGCGAAGCTGCGCGAGAGCACGTCCCGCACGTGCATGCGGGTCAGATCGAGCAGCGGGGTCGGGCTCGGCGCCGGACTCGGCACGGTGGGGGGAATGGGCGGACGGTCTTCAGCCATGGCGAAACCCGGACGGGTGCGCCCCAAAGCTAAGCGGTCCGGCGTGCGAGCGGTGGGTCAGGGGCGAAGGATCGCCGCGACCTGATCCCACTCGATGAGAAACGCGTCGTGGCCGTACAGGGAGGCGATCTCGACGTAGCGCGCGTTGGCCCCAGCCGCTCGATACGCGGCGACCCACTCGCGCACTTCCGCGGGGTAGTACAGAATGTCGGAGTCCACCCCGACGCCCACCACCTCGCCCACGCGCGCTGCCGTTTCGCGCGCCGCCGTCGCCAGATCGCCGACGTCGTGCAGGTCCATCGCGTCCATGAGGGCGACGTAGCTGGCGGCATCGAAGCGGGCCACGAGCTTGTCGCCCTGGCTCCGGAGATATTGATCCGCGTCGAACCGACCCGGGGTGCGGGTCGACGACCGCGCGAAGCGGTCCGCAAACTCGGCGGCAGACCGGTAGGTGATCATCGCGATGGCCCGCGCAGCCGCGAGCCCGGCCGTGGGCCCTTGGCCTTCGGGGTACGCCCCCTCGCGCCACGCGGGATCGGCCTCGATCGCCATCCGCTGGGCTGCGTTCCACGCGATCGCTTGCGCGGAGGTTGCCGCCGGCGCGGCGAACACGACCAGACGGTCTACCGGCACCGGCGAGACCCGGCCCCACTGGAGCGTCACCATTCCGCCGAGCGAGCCGCCGGTCGCCAATGCCAGGCGCCGCACCCCGAGGTGCGCCAGCAACGGCACGTGGGCCTGGGCCAGGTCGAAGGACGACAGCCGGGGAAATGCACGGCCATGGCTGGCCTGCCAGGGAATAGGCGAGGTCGAGCCGTAGCATCCCCCGAGCAGGTTGGTCGACAGAATCGCGTGCCGCGTCGTATCGAGGGCGCGGCCGGGCCCGACCAGGGGTCCCCACCAATCCGGGACGTCGGCGCTGCCCGTGAGCGCGTGGAACACGAGGATCCAGCCGTGCTCCCGCGCCGCGTCGACGTCGCCGATTACGCGGTAGCGCAACCGCGCCGCGTTCAGCCTGTCGCCACGTTCGGTGCGGAGATCGCCGAGGGGAAAGTCGCGCGTAGTGACCGTGGGAATGAGCGTCGTGCTCATGGAGCGGTTCCTCGACTTGCAGGTGCACACGGGCCGGGGGCAATAAAAAACCCCCGGCCACAGCCAGCGCGGAGGATACCGTCCGGCGCTTTAGCTCTTTGGTTCGGGCTCCGGGCCCCGGCGGGAGCAAGTGGCCATAAATCACCGCCGTCTCGTGGACACTACTGGGACGGTGGCCGCCCGTCAAGAGATCCGTGGCTTGAAGCGGGCCGCCGACCCGGCTAATCTCCGCCTCGACGCCCACCGCTGATCTCCCATGGCCAGCACTGCCTCATTCGACGTTTCTACCGGCGCCGATCTCCAGGAAGTGGATAACGCCGTCAATCAAGCGCTCAAGGAGATCGGCCAGCGCTATGACTTCAAGGGAACCCACTGCACCGTCGACTTCGACCGGCCGAAGGCGGAGATCCGCTTGGCCGCCGATGACAGCTTCCGCATGGATGCGCTGTTGGACGTGCTCCGGGGCAGGCTGATCAAGCGCGGCGTGCCGGTGAAGAATCTGACCATCGGCGACCCGATCGAGGGAACGGGGGGCTCCGTCCGCCGTACCGTCACCCTCACGCAGGGGATCGCCGGGGACACCGCCAAGAAAATCGTCAGAGCGATCAAAGACGGCGGATTTCGTAAAGCCACGGCAAGCATCCAAGGCGACGAAATTCGCGTCTCCAGCCCGTCCAAGGACGAACTACAGGCCGTCATCGCGTCGCTCCGAGGCCAGGACTTCGGGATCGAGCTCAAGTTTGGCAATTTCCGCGGTTGAGCGCCGGAGGCTCGCGTGGGCCGCCGTCGCCGCGGTGGTCTTCGGCTGCGCCAACCCGCCCGCCCAGGTCTCGACCCCGGGCCCAGGCCCGGCCACCGGCGAGCCGGCGGTGCAGATCGGCCTCATCGTGGGCGCCGGGTCCGTCGCGCTCGGCGGCGACGCGACGCTCACGGTCACGCAGCCCGACGGCGCACGCGTGCTCGACATTCCGGCAGGCGAGGTCTGGCGCGCCACGCCGGTCACCGGCGGCATCGCATTGGCCAACGGCGCCGGGGTCGGGACCGGGACGGTCGCCGAGGCCCGGATCGTCCCGGCCGACTCGACCGCTCCGGTCCGCGTCAACGGTCGGCTGTACCGGGGCACGCTCGCGCTCCTCCGCGATCGAACCGGACTGACGGTCGTGAATCAGGTGGGCATGGAGGCGTACTTGCTCGGCGTGATCTCGGGCGAGATGGGCCGTCGAGATCCGGGGGAGCAGGAGGCGCTGCGGGCCCAGGCCGTCGTCTCGCGCACTTACGCGCTCCGCAACCTGGGTCGCTGGCGCGCCGATGGATTCGATCTCCAGCCCACGGTGGCCGACCAAGTGTACGGTGGCATCGGGGCGGAGACGCCGGAAGCCCGCGATGCCGTACAGGCGACCGCCGGTCAGATCCTGACGTGGGGCGGGCAGCCGATCGATGCCTTCTTTTTCTCCACGTGTGGTGGCCGGACGGCCGACGGCACGGAAGTGTTCCGGGGCGCGGACCGGCCCTATCTCCGGTCGGTGCCGGACGTCGATGGCGACGGCGTCGCCTATTGCAGCATCTCGCCGCGCTTCCGCTGGCGGGAGGAGTGGAGCGGCGACCTGCTGCTCTCGGTGCTCCGTCGCTCGCTGCCCGCGGCCCTGGCGGTGCCGGCCGGCAGGGTCAACCTGGTGCGGGAGGTGCGCATCGCGTCGCGCACGCGATCCGGGCGGGTGGGTCAGCTCACGATCGCCCTCGGCGACGGAGACGTACAGGTCGACGGCCCGCTCGTGCGGCAGGTCCTGCGCACCGGTGCGGGGGAGATTCTCCGAAGCAACGCCTTCGAGCTGAGTGCCTCCCGCTCGGGCCGCCGGATCACTCGGCTGGTCGCGGAGGGCACGGGGAACGGGCACGGCGTGGGCTTCTGTCAGTGGGGGGCCGTGGGCCGGGCCCACGCGGGGCAGGACTATCGTCGGATTCTCGCGGCGTATTATCCGGAGACGGACTTGCAGCGCCTCTACTGAGGGGGGAGGGACGTGTGGGAGCGAGAGCGGTCACTGAGCCCCTGCGGATCGGCATAGTAGGCGCGGGCGCCGTGGTCCAGGTGGCGCACTTGCCGGTCCTCAAGAAGCTGAAGAACGTCGAAGTCCGGGCTCTCTGCGACAACGATCTCCCCAAGGCCCGGGCGCTGGCCGATCGTTTCGGCATCAAGGATGCCTTCGACGACATCGAGGAGCTGCTCCGCTACGAGGAGCTGGATGCGGTCGTGGTCTCGTCACCCACGCACCTGCACGAGGCCCACGTCGCGGCCGCGCTCGCGGCCCGATTGCACGTGCTCGTGGAGAAGCCGCTCACCATCTCGGCCGCCAGCGCGCAGCGCATCGTGCGCGCGGCGGAGAAGAGCGACCGCATCGTCATGGTGGGGATGAACCACCGCTACCGGCCGGATGTGCAGATCGTCCGCGGCTTCATCCAGACGGGCGAGCTGGGCAAGATCGAGAGCGCCCGCGGCAGCTGGCACGTCCACCGGCCCAGCCGCACCCAGCTCGGCTGGCGGCAGCGCCGCGATCAGGCGGGCGGCGGCGCCATGATCGATCTCGGGCTCACGATCCTCGATCTGGGTCTCTGGCTCGCCGGGGGGCCCGCGCCGACGCGGGTGAGCGCGGCGCTCGACGTGCCGGGCAAAGAGCGCGCGGTCGAGGACGCCGGCAGCGCGTTCGTCGTGTGTGAGGAGGGCATGTCCGTCTTCCTGGACGTGACGTGGCGCCACATCGGCGAGGGCGAGCGGTTCGGCGTGGGAATCCGCGGCACCAAGGGCACCGCCGCGGTGAACCCCCTCAAGGTGTGGAAGGAGTTTCATGGCGTGCCGACCGACGTTTCTCCAACCACATCCGTCGGTCGGGAGACGGCGTTCAACGCGTCCTTCCGCGCGCAGTGGGCGCACTTTCAGGCGGCGATCGCCGGGGAGGCGAAGGTCGCGTCGCTCGCGGAGCACGTGAGCCTGCATCGCGTGATCGACGCGATTTACCGGTCGGCGCAGGACGGACGCGACGTCACTCTCTAACGAGGGGACCCTGCGGCGCACGAGTGGAGTTCGGGCCGCCTGGCTCGCGGCGATGCTGACGCTCGCTGGCTCGCCACTCGGCGCGCAGGCCGGGCCACCGCCCCCGCACGCCGCGCCACCGCCCCCGCCGCCCGCGCTCACACCCCCTCCGCCCGCGCCGGCCCCGGTCCCGGGCGCCGAGCTGACCGTCTCCCTCATGACGATGGGCGTCGGCGAGCGAGTCTGGGAACGCTTCGGCCACAACGCCATCCTGGTCGAGGATCACGCCACCGGCAGCGCCAAAGCCTACAACTACGGCCTGTTCGATTTCCGCCAGGAGAATTTCATTCTGCGCTTCGTCCAGGGGCGCATGCTCTACTGGATGCAGGGATTCGACCTCGCGTCCACGCTCGAGATCTACCGGCGGACCAATCGGACCGTGTGGGTGCAGGAGCTGGACCTCACACCGGCGGACCGGGTCGCGCTGCGGGATTTTTTGGCGTGGAACGAGCGACCGGAGCACCGCTTCTACCGCTACGACTACTATCGGGACAACTGCTCCACCCGGATTCGCGATGCGCTCGACCGGGTGCTCAAGGGCAGAATCCGCGCGGTCACCGACACGATCGCCACCGGGCACAGCTACCGCTTTCACACCTCTCGGCTGATCGCCTCCGATCTTCCGCTCTACACCGGCCTGCTGCTGGCCCTCGGGCAGCCGGCGGATCAGCAGCTCACGGCGTGGGAGGAAATGTTTCTCCCGCTCCAGCTGCGTGACTGGATCCGCCATGTAACCGTCGTGGACGATTCGGGTCGAACGGTGCCGCTCGTGAAGAGCGAACGGACCGCGTTCGAGGGCACCGAACCGGTGCCGCCGCCGACGCCGCCGGCTCGCGTGCCGGGCTTTTTGGCGGTGGGACTCGTATACGGATTTGTGCTGTGGGGTCTCGGCCGACGCGGCATGGGGTCAGCGAACGCGCGGCGGTGGTTCGCATGGCTGGCAGGTGGCTGGGCGCTCGTTGCGGGTCTGGTGGGCGTGCTGCTCGCGTTCCTCTGGGCGTTTACCGATCACGCGGTGGCGTATCGCAACGAGAATCTGTTCCAGGCCAACCTCTTG
>DATHMJ010000109.1:0-6937 GCA_035487215.1 Gemmatimonadales bacterium | reverse complement strand
AGCTCGCAGCCGCCCCCCAGCGCGAAGCCGTTCACGGCGGCCACCACGGGTTTGCCGCATCGCTCCAGCCGACGCATCACCCGCTGCCCTGTAAGCGAGCGGGCTTTCCCCTCCATCGGACCTTGATCGGCAAGCTCGGCGATGTCGGCGCCGGCCGCGAACGCTTTGCCCGCGCCCGTGAGAATGACGCCGCGCACGGCATCGTCGCTCTCGACGTGGCCCACCGCGTCGCCCAGCTCGCCGATCAGGCGCGCGTTCAGCGCGTTCAGCTTGTCCGGGCGGTTGATGGTAATGAAGCCGACGCCGTCGCGGACCGAGTAGTCGAGTGTGGTGAAAGACATAGAGAAAGCCAATGGCCGTTGGCCATTGGCCCTTAGCTAAGGGCTGACGGCCGACGGCAGGTTGCCGTGCAAATATCCCTCCAGCAGCTCGAACACATGCTTCGTGGTGCCCTGGCCTTCGCAAATGCAGTGACTGCGATTCGGGTACACCATCATCGTGAACGGCTTGTCGGCGGCGACCAGCGCGTTCACTAGGCGCTCCGTGCCCTGATAGTGCACGTTGTCATCCCCGCTGCCGTGGACCACGAGGAGCTTCCCGCGCAGCTGACCCGCAAACGTGATGGGTGAGCCGATACGATACCCTTCGGCGTTCTCCGAGGGGAGCCCCATGTAGCGCTCCTGATAGATCGTGTCGTAGAGCCGCAGGTCGGGCACCGGGGCGACCGACATCGCCATGGCGTACACGCTGGGAAAGCGGAAGATCGCGTTGAGACTCATGGACCCGCCGCCGCTCCAGCCCCAGATCCCGATCCTCGCCGCATCGACGTAGGGTTTTCCCGCGAGGAAGCGCGCGGCCGCGGCTTGGTCGGCCGACGCCAGCACGCCGATCTGGCGATAGATCGACTTGCGCCACGCGCGCCCGCGCGGGGCCGGCGTGCCGCGGTTGTCCACGCTCGCCACGATATAGCCCTGCTGCGCCAGCATCCGGTGCCAGAGGGTCAGGAAGCCGCCCCACTCGTCGAGCACGGTCTGGCTTGCGGGCTCGCCGTACACGTGGAAGAGCACGGGATAGCGTTTCGTGGAGTCGAAGTCGGCGGGCTTGAGGACCCAGCCGTCGAGCTTAGTGCCGTCGTCCGCGGGCGCCTGAAAGAACTCCACCGGTCGCGTCCGCAGCGTCGCAAGGTGCTTCACCAGCTCGGCGTTGTCGACGAGCGTGCGTACCGTCTCGTGCTTCGGCAGCCGCGCCAGCTCGATCGTCGGGGGTTTGTCGAAGGCGGACCAGGTATGGAGCGCCCAGCGGGCTCCGGGGGCGATGTCGTAGTCGTGACTGCCGGACTGCCCCGGCGGCGTGACCCGCTCCGGCCGGCCCTTGCCGTCGAGGCGCGTGCGGTAGAGGTAGCGCTGCGTCGCGTTGTCGGGTGAGGCGGAGAAATAGGCCCAGCCGCCCGCGGTGTCTACGGCGTGGACGTAACCGTGTCCGAACGCGGCGAGGGGGCTGATCAGGTCGAACGATCCGGGCGTCAACAGCCGGACGGTCTTCCCGTCGCGGGAGATCCGGTAGAGGTGGCGCCAGCCGTCCCGCTCACTCACCCACAGAAAACTCTTCCCGCCGTCCAGCCACGTCAGGTCGTCCACGACGTCCAGCCACGCGCTGTCCCGCTCCGTCATCACCGTGTGGACGGCACCGGTCTCGACGCTGCCCAGCATCACGTCGTTGGTATTCTGGAGCCGGTTGATGAGTTGCACGACGACTTCGCGCGGGTTGGCCGCCCAGTCCATGCGGGCGAGGTACTGATTGCGCGGATTGCCGGGGATATCGAGCCACTTGGTCGGACCGCCGCTCGCCGCGACGATGCCGATGCGCGCGGCGGAGTTCGACGTGCCCGCCTTGGGATACTGCACCGGCACCACGAAGGAGTAGAGCGAGTCCGTGTCATTGATCAGGTCGAAGTTGCGGACGCTGTCCATGTTGAGCTGCCAGTACGCGATCCGCGCCCCGTCAGGACTCCAGCGGAACCCGTTCCGGAGGCTCAGCTCCTCCTCGTACACCCAGTCGAAGGTCCCATTCACCACCGTCGGCGACCCGTCGCTCGTGAGCTGCGTGACCTCCCCGTCCGCGACCGTCTCGACGTAGAGGTTCCGCTCGCGCACGTAGGCGACGCGTTTTCCGTCGGGCGAGAACGTGGCGAACATCAGGGTCGACGGCTTGGCTCCGCGCCCGAGCTGGTGAAGCGCCCAGGTCGTCGTGTCGACCAGCCAGTAGTCGCCGCGGGTGTTCTCGCGCCACACGCGTTGCGAGTTGGTATAGATGAGGAGCGCCGATCCCTGGGGGGACCACGCGAAATCCTCGATGGAGATCGGAACCGAGTCGCCCTTGGGGATCAGTCGGTTGGCTGGCACCAGAATCGTGCGCCGCCCGGTGGCCACGTCGTACTGCACCAGATCCTCGGCCTCCTTCACCGCCGCCGACGGCTCGAAGACGGTGTACGAGGCCCCCCCGCTGGCCCAACGGATCGGGCCGTAGTCCTGCGCCCGGAACTCGGCGCCCCCGATGCGCCCCAGCGTAAGCAAGGCGGGGTCGGCCTGGGCGCGGAGGGACGGGACAAGAACGAAGAGAAGGAGCGCGGGGCTGAGCCGGCGCAAGGCGCGGAGCGCGACACGGCGGCTGAGGTTGTCGAGTGGCATGGATGATAGGTGAGGGACGCCGGAAGTTAGTGACCGTCGCCGTCTCGCACCACGCGACGGCGCCGTGAGCATGACGCCGACGGCGCGACGCGGGTTTCAGAGTATCTTGAGCCGATGACTTTTCCCCAAGTGATCGCGCGTTTGCCCGACGGCCGCGTCCGCCTGTTGGATCAGACACTGCTCTCCGAGGAGGAGCGGTTTCGGGATCTCGGGTCGGCCGACGAGGTCGCCGAAGCGATCCGCTCGCTCCGGGTGCGCGGTGCCCCGTTGATCGGGATCGCGGCGGCCATGGGTGTGGCGCTGGAGGCCGCGCGGGCTGAGGCGGCGGGAGCCGATGGCTTGAGCCGCGTGCGCGCCGCCTGCGCGCTGCTGGGCGCGACCCGGCCGACCGCGGTCAATCTTCACTGGGCGCTCAGTCGCATGCTCCGGCGCGCGGAGTCCACTGCCGGTGAGAATCTGGCGCGCGAACTCGCCGCGGAGGCCGATGCGATCGCGCGGGAGGACCGTGCCATGTGCGAGCGGATCGGTGAATTGGGGGCGTCCCTGCTTCCGGACGACGCCGTAGTCTGCACGATCTGCAACGCGGGTGCGCTCGCGACCGGCGGCATCGGCACCGCGCTGGCACCGGTCTACGTCGCGCATGCCGCCGGTCGCCGCCCCAGCGTCATCGTCCCCGAGACTCGACCGCTCTTGCAGGGCAGCCGCCTGACTGCCTGGGAGCTGAGCCGAGCCGGCGTGCCGTGCACCGTGATCGCCGATGGGATGATCGCGAGCCGTCTCCGGCGAGGCGACGTGAGCTGCGTGTTCGTCGGCGCCGACCGCATCGCGGCGAACGGCGACGTTGCCAACAAGATCGGAACCTACGGACTCGCGCTCGCGGCGCGGGCCCACGGGGTGCCGTTCTATGTCGCGGCGCCAAGCTCGACGGTGGATCCCGCGACGCCGGACGGTGCCGCGATCCCGATCGAGGAGCGCGCACCGGACGAAGTGTTGTCGTTGAAGGGCCAACGGCTGGGGCCCGCCGGTGTCGGGGTCTGGAACCCGGCGTTCGACGTCACGCCCGCGGCACTGATCACGGCCATCGTCACGGACCGGGGTGTCTTTCCGCCGACCGCCGTTGCCGGCGCCGCCCAGGTCGTGGCCGCGCCGGCCTAGTCACCGCACGTGCCGTCCATTCTCGCGCTGGATCAGGGTACGACCGGCTCGACCGCGCTGGTGGTCCACCAGGACGGCAGCATTCTCGGCCGCGGATATCGTGAGTTCACCCAGCACTACCCGCGGCCCGGCTGGGTGGAGCACGACGCCGAGGAGATTTTCCGAGTCTCGATCGAGGCGATGCGCGACGCGCTGGCGGCGTCTCGCGAACGACCTGTGGGCCTCGGTATCACGAATCAGCGCGAGACGGTCGTGGTGTGGGACCGGCGGACGCTCACGCCGGTGGCCCGCGCGATCGTCTGGCAGGACCGGCGCACCAGCGACCGCTGCCGTGAGCTGCGCGACGCGGGCCTCGCCCCGCTCCTGCGTGAGCGCACGGGACTCGTGCCCGATCCGTACTTCTCGGCGACCAAGCTGGAGTGGCTCCTGCGCGACCCCGAGCTACGGCGGCGCGCGGAGCGGGGGGAGCTGGCGGCGGGTACGGTCGAGAGCTGGCTCGTGACGAGACTCACGGGCGGCCGCGCGCACGTGACCGACCATACCAATGCCAGCCGCACGCTCCTGTATGGTCTGCGTACCCGCGATTGGGATCCGGAGCTGCTCGGGCTCTTCGGCGTACCGGCCGGTATTCTCCCGCGGATCGTGCCGTCGGCCGGTGTCATCGCCGACGCCGATGCGGCGCACGTGGGCTTCCCCCTGCCGATCGCCGGGCTGGCGGGCGATCAGCAGGCCGCGCTCTTCGGCCAAGGCTGCGTCGTTCCCGGGCAGGCCAAGAACACGTACGGTACCGGCGCGTTTCTCCTGGTGCACGCCGGCGATCAGCCGCCGACGCCGGGTGAAGGCGTGTTGGCGACGGCGGCCTGCGGACCCGCGGGCGGCCCGGCCTACGCGCTCGAGGGCAGCGTCTTCATCGCGGGTGCGGCGGTGCAGTGGCTTCGCGACGGGCTGGGCCTGATCGACAAGGCCGCCGACACCGAGGCGCTCGCCCGAAGCGTGGCCGATACCGGCGGCGTCCACTTCGTTCCGGCGTTCGTCGGGTTGGGCACACCCTATTGGGAGCCCGAAGCCCGAGGGACCATCACGGGGATCACCGGTGGAACGACCCGCGCGCATCTGGCGCGCGCGGCACTCGAGGCGATGGCTTTCTCCAGCGCCGACCTGCTGGCGGCTATGACGGGGGCAGCCCACCTTTCGGTGCCGGCGTTGCGAGTGGACGGCGGCGCCGCGGCCAACGACTGGCTGATGCAATTCCAGGCCGATGTGTTGGGGATACCGGTCGAGCGGCCGGACATGGTCGAGACCACGGCGCTGGGCGCGGCTGGCTTGGCCGGGATCGCCCTTGGCGTCTGGCGCTCCACCGACCAGATGCTCGCCGGCAGGCGATTCGCCCGGTTCAATCCCCACGGGGACGCCGCCGAGCGGGCGCGGCGGCGGGCGGGCTGGGAACGCGCGGTCAGGTCGGCGCTCTGGTGGGCCCGGAACCCCGGCTAATCGCCGCCCGGGCGATATATTCACCGAGGATCCTATCCACCCGGTCGTCCGTCCCGGAGAGTGGTTGATGAAGGCCAGTCACAAGTTCCTGCTGGGGGCCGCGATCATCGTCGGAAGCGTCGCCTTCCTCATTACCGAGGGCGTGCGCGAGACCGGGGTCTACTTCCTCACGCCGACCGAGCTGGCTCAGAAGACCGCCCAGGATCCCACATTCGTGGAAAACGTCGGGTTCAAAGTCGGCGCCAAGGTGGTTCCAGGATCGGTGCGGCGCGACCCCGCGGGGCAGCGGATCGATTTCGAGGTGTCCGATGGGGTCAAGACGTATCCAGTGAGCTATCGGGGCCTGGTTCCCGACACGTTCACCGACGCGAACGACATCGAAGTCGTGGTCGAGGGGCGGTTGGGACGGGACGGCGTTATCCGCGCCACGGACGTGCTCGCCAAGTGTGGCTCCCGCTACGAGGCCAAGTACGGCACCAAGAAGGCCTAATTCCGCATGACGTTGCTGGGTGATTTCGCGCTCTGGGCCGCGGCACTCGTCGGCCTGTGGTGCGCGGCGATCTCGTTCTCCGGTCGCTGGCGCGACCGGCCGGAGCTCGCGGCTGCGGTCACGCGCTGCACTCATGCGCTGCTGCTCTGCATGGTGGCCGCGTCGCTCGCGTTGTGGCGAGGCCTCATCTCGCACGACTTCAACATCGAATACGTCGCCGCCTACACGTCGCGGAACCTCCCGCCGTACTACGTCGTGTCGGCCTTCTGGGCCGGACAGAAGGGCTCGCTCCTCTTCTGGGCCGTCGTGCTGTCGCTGTTCGGCAGCCTGGCGCAGACCCTGACGCCCCGACGGTACTCCGATCTGCTGCCGCACGTGGCCGGGGTCACCTCGGCCGTCGTCGTGTTCTTCGTGAGCGTGATGATTTTCTCGGCCAATCCGTTCGAGCGGCTCCCGTTCACCCCGCCGGATGGGCGCGGACTCAATCCGCAGCTGCAGAACGTTGGGATGGTGATCCACCCGCCCATGCTGTACCTGGGCTACATCAGCATCACGGTTCCGTTCGCCTTCGCCGTCGCGGCGCTGCTTTCGCGCCGGCTCGACACCGGTTGGATCCACGCCATTCGCAAGTGGACGCTGGTCTCGTGGCTGTTTCTGTCGATCGGGATCACCCTGGGGATGTGGTGGGCCTACGTGGAGCTGGGGTGGGGCGGGTACTGGGCTTGGGATCCGGTCGAGAACGCGAGCCTGCTGCCCTGGCTCACGATGACGGCATTCCTGCATTCCGTCATGATCCAGGAGAAGCGGGGGATGCTGAAGCGCTGGAACCTCGGCCTGATCGTGGGGACCTTCCTGCTCAGCATCTTCGGGACGTTCATCACTCGATCCGGGGTGATCTCGAGCGTGCACAGCTTTACCCAGTCGAACGTCGGCTACTTCTTCCTCGGTTTCCTGGTCGTGGCAGGGATCTTCGGGTTCACCTTGCTCCACACCCGCTGGCCATTGCTCGAGCCCGAAGCCCAGCTCGACTCGGTGGTGAGCCGGGAAGGCGCGTTCCTCTTCAACAATCTGCTGTTCGTCGGCATCGCGTTCTCGGTTCTGTGGGGCACGCTGT
>DATHMJ010000108.1:0-7424 GCA_035487215.1 Gemmatimonadales bacterium | reverse complement strand
GGGATCCCGGACCAGGCGGCAACGCTGATCTACCGGGTCGGGCCCGCCTCGCTCCCTGAAGTCGCGGTTTACGAGTGTCACAGTTCGGGACCGTAGTGGCTGGTCGATCGTGCTGCCGTGCTCCCTGGCTGGCTTGCCCGGTCGTGCGCGTGTCGATCATGATCCAGGCGACGCACGATACCCGAGAGGTCGCTACCCATGCTCCAGCTGCTGGACCTCGCTAGAGCTTGAGCTGATCAGAATTCGTAGAGAGACGGACATCCTGTAACTCAAGGCCCTATCCACAACAAAAAGGTGAGGCGTCGCGGCGAGTGCAGGAGTTCCGGGCGACGCCGGAGGGGCCGAACGGGGCGGTGACTCTGCTTCTCCTAGTGTGGCGGGTACCCGCCCGTAGCCTTCCACTGGATGTCCTTCCACATGGCGCCGATGGTGCCAGGCGTCCATGTCCGATGATAGACTCCGCGCTCGGCCTGCATTCGCTTCTCGAGCCGGTGGATCGATCTTCTGCAGATCCAGCAGACGAGCGTGTCACTCATCGATGTCCCTCTCCAATGGACTGCTCGGCCAGTCTGATTGCTCTCAACGTCACGCTCGTTTGCTTTCAATCTTGCGCCATCTGTTCGAAAAGCCGAGATCAAAACGTAAAAAACGGTGAGTCGACACTAGTGGATCGCTAGCTCATTCCATGTAGGTTCAATCTCGCCGGCGAGTACGTCGTTCGATACCTAACCGCGGCCCGGTTCTAACCGGGGTGATTCCGGCGTTGCATGTACGCTTCCACGATCTTCCCAAATAGGAGCGCGCACTCGAGGCGGTAGTAGAACCGGCGGTTTGGCCGCAGGGCGGTGAGCCAGCGCGCCGCATTGGTCAGAAGGGGGCGCAGCAGGTAGCGGGGAACGCCTAGCCACCGGACGGCTCGCGACGCGACCGGATTGATCCGGATCTCCATGCGTCCATACTGGTAGTAGTACGACTGAAAATACTTCTTCCGCAGCCGCTCCGGCTCGACCGGGTGGTACACAATCGCGTCGGGAACGTAGAGCAGCAGCTCGCCTGCCGCCAGCATGCGTCGGCCCAGGATCACGTCCTCGCCACGCATCAGGGTGCTGCCCAGCGGGCCGAGCCGCGGATCGAAGCTGCCATAGCGTGTGAAGGCATCCCGGCGATACGCCATGTTCGCGCCCCATGGCGGCTGTTCCACCGGCTTGAGCTGATCTCCGAACTGATATCGGATGATGGCGGTCATCAGGGCATAGGGTCCGGTCTCGGCGTACCAGCTGGGGCGGGGAGTCGACCAGGCTGGCACGATCTGGCCCGCGATGCCCAGGCACCTGGGCTCGTCGAACGCCTTCCAGACCGCGCCGAGCCAGCCGGGATCGAAGGCCACGTCGTCGTCCGTGAAGACCAGGATGTCCGCCTTCGCCTGGGCGATGCCGGTGTTACGCGCGGTGGACACGCCCTGGCGCGGCTCGAACACGTAGCGGCAGGGTAGGATCCCGCGGCCGATGCCGGCGTCCACGACCGCCTTCGTGTCGTCGCTCGAGTTGTTGTCGACGAGCACCAGCTCCCACGAGAGCCCGGCCGGCGGGCGCACCTGCTCCAGGCTGTGCAATGCCCGGTCGAGGAGCTTGGCCCGGTTGTATGTGCAGAGGATGACGGAGAGGTTCATGGGCAGCCTGCCGGGTAGGCTACTATGCGGTTACCTGCTCATGCCACTACTGCCCACACGCATTCGCCGCCAGCTGGAGCGGGTCTCGCTCTGGTCCATGCAGTTTCGGCCCTCGGTCGACATGCACTCCGTGCGCAGTGGCCCGCCCACTGCATCGCTTCTGGCCGCCGGCGACGTGGTGCTAAGCCGTGACATTCAAGATGCGATCCAGCATCGCGGCGCAGCGAGCATCTTTGCCCCTCTGAAGTCGGTCCTCGACGAATGCGATCTCCGTGTCGCCAATCTCGAGAGCCCCCTGACCGGACGCGAGGCGAAGCCAGGAGCCTTGGGCGGAGTGCTCAAGGCAGCCCCGGAGAGCGTGGAGGCCCTGGCCGCGGCCGGATTCGACGCGGTCACGGTGGCCAACAACCACTGCATGGACTTCGGATCGGAAGGGCTGTTCGAGTGCTTACGCGTGCTCGACGCGCGCGGGATCCGGCACTGCGGCGCCGGCAGCTCGCCGCGTTCGGCCCGGCGACCGGCGCTGCTGGAGGCCAACGACGTTCGCGTGGGAATGCTCGGCTACGCGGACGACTACCGTCCGGCCATGCCGCTCGGCGCCGGGGCCGGTCCGGCGCCCGCCCTTGACGACCTGATTCTTGAAGACCTTGCGGCCCTCCGGCCGACCGTCGACCTCGTGATCCTACAGCTCCACTGGGGCGTGGAGTTCGCCATGTACCCGTGGCTCTCCCACCGGGACCGGGCCAGACGGTTCGTCGAGGCGGGAGCCGATCTGGTCCTCTGCCACCACGCGCACGTGCCGATGGGAATCGAGGCCTGGAAGGGGGGCCTCATCGCCTACGGCCTTGGCAACCTCGTGTTCCCGGCGTCGCGGCATCTCGCCAGCGGGCACCCTTGGAGCTACCGCTCCCTTGTGCTGAAGGTCTTCTTCGGGCGCGGCGGAGTCAGCCACGCGCATATCATCCCGGTCGAGATGCGCCCGGACTTCACGGTCGCGCCCTCCGCAGGGACGCGACGGGCCGAAATGCTCGGCGCCATCGCGAAGGCATCGCGGGGTCTGCAGGACGCCGACAAGTTGGCCCGGATCGAGATGAATCAGCTCGCCCGCGAGACGCTCGGCTGGTTGGCGGCGCTCGATCCGGAGGGCGGGCTCACCGCGCCCCGGCTCGCCGAGCTGGCGGCTCTTCTGACGGCACCCCGCCAGGGACGGGTGCTCGCCTGGCTCCGCGAGCAGTCTTCGGCCAGCGCGCGCGAGGTCGGCGACTTCCTGACATCCCTCGCCGGGTCTACCGAAGCGCCCGACGGACTTGAGTGTCATTCGTGGCAGGCGCGGCGTGCCGCGCTTCGGCCGCGTGTGGAGACTTTCGCTGCGGAGTTCAAAACCTCGCAATCACTATCAGGAAAGTTGCCGTAACTGTTCTCCGTACCCAAGAGCTGCGCATCGCTTCAGAGTGTGTCCGGTGAAGATTCACGCACAACGATTGACAGCCAAGGAACGATCTTCTACGCTTCCGACCACAACGATGCGCGACCTGCCGGACGCTGCCTCTGCACTCACGGTGCGGTTCATCGAGAAGGTCTCGCGGAACAAAGACCATCAGGTGGTGACCTACCAATGGCGCCAGAGCTGACGCCCGGCCGGCGTGGGGCCGACGGACTCCTCCTCGGCGGTCTCTACCTCCTCGAGTTTTGTGTGCTGCTTCTGGCGCTCGACCTGCCACGGCTGTTCGGCCGGTCGCTGCGGTCCGCGATCGGGAGCGCGGTCGGCCTGTATGCGCTCCTCGGCCTGCTGGGCATCGTGGTCGCAGTGCTGTTGATTGTCCGCCAGCACGTACGGGCACGTCGCGAGGGGGCGAGGCGTGTCGCCATGACGCTCGCGCTCAACATCTTGCCGCTGGCCCTGGTGGTCGGGGCGGGGGAGATCCTCACGCGGGTACTCACCGAGCAGACGCCCGAGGGAGCGCAGTTCATGGGCACGCTTCTTCTTCCCCGCGACTGGGGGTTCGAGGTGGCGCGCAACCGAGCGCTGCTCGAGCGGGTGCGCAACGAGGAACCGTACCTGGTGGCGGACGAGCTTCTCGGCTGGACGGTCGGGCCGGCCCGGCGAAGTCAGGACGGCCTCGGCCAGAGCAGCGTCGAGGGCATTCGAAGCGACGGCGCCGGCGTCTCCTTCGCGGAGACCCATCCGGATCGGCGCGTCGCGCTTGTCGGTGACTCGTTCACGTTCGGGCTCGATGTGGGATATCGCGACTCGTGGGGTTTCCAGCTCGAGCAGCTTCTTGGACCGCGGACGCAAGTCCTGAACTTCGGCGTCTCCGGATACGGTATCGACCAGGCCTATCTCCGCTACACGCGCGACGCGCGGCCGTGGCATGCCCGCGTTGTCATCTTCGGGGTGTTCCCGGGAGATCTCGGGCGGTCGATGGGCGTCTACCCGTTTATCTATTTGCCCGGAGAGGACTTGCCCTTCGCCAAGCCGCGGTTCCTCTTGAAGGATGGTGTGCTCTCCCTGGTCAACGTTCCAGTGCCGAGCATGGACGCCGTCCTGGCCACCGGATCGGTCAGTAGGCTGCCCTACGTGGACTATGACATGGACTATCACGAGGCGGACTGGCGGTGGCGGCCCTTCGACGCCTCCCGGCTCGTCCGCATTGTGCTCTCCCGCTATCCGGTGCGGAGCGCGCGTGGTCCGGACGTCTCCCCGCAGGCTCTCCGCGCGGTGAACGGGGAACTGATCCGCGACTTTGTCCGGCTCGTTCGCGCCGACGGATCCATTCCTCTTGTCCTGTACATGCCGGGGCGGAACGACTATCTCCCATCGGCCCGGGACCCGAAAAGTCTGCCCGTCGTCACCCGCGAAGTCCTCCACCAGGTGGGTGTCGAATTTAGCGACCTGACGCCTTGCGTCGGCGCGATTCCGCAGGCCGAGCGCTTCGTCCCGGAAAAGCGGCACTATTCCCCGCGTACCAGTGCCGCCATTGCGGGCTGCCTGAAGGAGCTGGTCTCGAGTCGTCTCTGATCTGCGAAGTTGTCGTGACGCGCTTGCCTCGCGCCGATTCGGCGGCAGACTGAAGGCATGAGCGTGCCGGTCGCCGTGATCATCCCCGCCTACAACGCCGAGCGCTTTCTGGACGAGGCGCTCGAGAGTATCTGGGCGCAGACCATCCCACCGAGCGAAGTCATCGTGGTGGACGACGGCTCCACCGACCGCACCGTGGAGGTTGCGCGGCGCCACCCCGTGACCCTCCTGACCCAGCGGAACATCGGGCCGAGCGAGGCCCGCAACGCGGCGATTCGCCACACCGCGCAACCGTGGATCGCGCTTCTCGACGCCGACGACGTCTGGGAGCCCGACAAGCTCGCGGTCCAGTGGCAAGCGGTTCAGGTCTGTCCCGAGGCAGGCGCCGTCTTCAGCGACTTCATCGAGTTCGACGCGAAGGGGCCCGTCGGGCCGCCGTACTTTTCTCGCAAAGCCCACTACTGGGCGGTGAAGCGAACCGAGGTGACGCCGGGAGTGATGGTGTGCGACCGGGAAAGCCTCGGCCAGCACACGCTCGAGGGAAACTTCTTCGCGCCGTCCACGCTGCTGTTGAGCCGTAGCCTGCTCCTGCAGATCGGGCTCTTCGATCCGCGCGTGTGGGGACGGGAGGACATCGACTGCATCCTGCGGCTTCTGACCGTGTCCACGATGGCGGTGGTCGAACGTCCGCTGATGTGGAGTCGTCTCCACCAGACGAACCTGACCCAGGACCACTACCGGATGGCCCTGGCCGGCATCGCCCTCGCGCAGCGCGTGCTCGAGAATCCTGCGAAGTATCCCCCCGGCGCGGTGGAGCGGTACCGCCAGGAGTGGCCCCGGTGGGAGCTGAACGCCGGCCGTTTCGCGGAAGAGCGGGGCGACGTGGGCCGCGCCCGGCAACATTATCTCGAGTCCTGGCGGCTCGGAGGTGGGCTCACTCCGCTGGGCTCGGCGATCCTGTCGCGGCTCCCGACGAAGGTCCGCGCCGCCGCCCGCGCGCTACGCCATCGGCTGCTTCCGCAACGCGGGCGGACCTAGAGGGCGCAGCCGATCCGCTGGGTGCTCACCACGAAATTGTCGAAGTAGCGCTCCTGGGCCTGCGGCGCACCGTCGTTCCAGTAGTTCTCGAGGTACACGACGTTGATCCCGTAGTCTCGGTAGCTGCCCATCCACCCGAGCCCGGTCTGGCTCGCCTCGAGCCGGTCGTCGATCCATAGCTGGAAGGCCCCGTTTGACCAGCCGGGATCGTTTAGTTTCGCGCGCGCCTCGATGCAATACCACCGACCTACCGCGGTGCGCTCGAAGAGCCGTGTCTTGCTCCACGACCACGGCAGCCACTCGAAATGCGGGAAGTCATTGTATTCCTCGGTCCGGAGGCTCCCGCGGAAGCCGATGCCGGAAACCCCGACGATGGCCAGCCGATCTGTCGGGTTCTCGGCCGTGCTCCCGGACCATACGTGCGCGATCATGGCCTGGGCATACTGTGGCGTGGCCAGGCTCTGCGCGCGGGACATCTTGTTGCCGCCGCCGCCGACCCAGCCAGGGCCGTAGCGGACCAGGACACGCCAGTAGACGTCCCGGTAGATCTCGGTGCCCGCGTCCACCGGGCGGAAATTCGACGCCGGGACCTTACCGAAGGCCACGTGGAGGAACCCGGCGTCGACCTGGCGGGGAGCGGTCCACCGGGCCCGCATTCCCGCCGAGCCCCCGTAGCCCACGCCCGCGGCGCGCTCGAAGAGGCCCTGCCGGTTCCCGTGCTCGAAGTACCGGGCGACTCGATCTTCCTCGAAGTCGTCGCACCAGATCCACCCGGGTCGCGGCGTCGCGCACTCCGCCACCGGCCCGCGAATGGGTCGCACCGTGACCGGGATGGTTGCGCTCTTGCCTTCACTCGACAGCACGATCCGGGCCGTCCCGGGCGCCAGCGCTGTGACCACGCCCTCCGGCGAGACGCTCGCGACCGCGGGATCGAGGCTCGACCCCGCTACCAGTCGCTCTGCGAGAACTCGCCCGCGATCGTCCTTCGGGTCCGCGAAGAGCTGCAGCGTCTCGCCGACGCGGAGCTCCGCGGACGCCGGCATCACGGCGAGTGACGAGACCGGCGCGCTGGACCGAATCGGTTCGCCGGTCCCGCACGCGACGAGCAGGAGTGCGACGCTGGCGACAATTCCGTAGCGCAACATGCAGGCCGATCTTACAGCACCAGCGGTTGAGTCGGCCGGCCGCATTCGGCCCGCGGGAGTGGGCACGCAGAATCTGCACGCCGCCGAAAGGCCTCGGGCGTTGACTCCGCGCGCGACGGCTTTACTCGCTCGTAGATTTCCATATACTAGCGGTCACTTTTGTCGTGACCCCACCAATCATCGTATCCGTGATCCTTCCGACGGTGGCCGTGGCGAGTCGTGCTGCTTGCCTCGACCGGGCTCTGGAGAGTGTGTTGACGCAAGCGGGTGTTCGCGTGGATCCCATCGTCGTCGCCAACGGGCGGGATTGCGATGCGGATCTCGTCGACGGACTCCTGCGTCGGCGCGACATCCGCGTGCTCCGGCGTCGGGAAGCAGGCCTGGGCGCGGCGATCGCGGCGGGTCGCGAAAGCGTCGAGGCACCGTACTTCGCGGAGCTGGACGACGACGATCTGTTTCTGCCCGGCGCGCTGGCCGCTCGGGTGGCGACTATGGAGGCCAATCCGGCCATCGACGCGACGATCACGAGCGGCTACCTGCGCAGCGCCCAGGG
>DATHMJ010000107.1:0-14393 GCA_035487215.1 Gemmatimonadales bacterium | reverse complement strand
GTCACGCAATCGAGGTCGAAGTCCAAGCCGCCCCGGGGCTGAGCTGATCACGTCGTGGGGGTCGAGGGCGGCCCAGCCACTCATGCGGCTTCACGGAGGAGGTGTTCGGCCGCGGCCGGCCCCGGACACACGAAGTCATTCCAGATCGCGAGGTCCGGAGCTCGCGCACGCTCGCCAGCGGGCACGGGGCCGTATCATAGGCGTCGACGTCCAGGCCGAGCCGCTCGTAGTCGGGTCGGGTTCCTGCTCTCGCTGTGCGCCCTGGCGTCCTCACCGGTGACTTCTGGTTCGGCCCCCTGATGCAGGACGTACCCACGGTGTGACATACCAGCGCTCACGTGCGCTTCCCCTTGACAATCGAGCCCGCGTCCGCGCCTAGTGGCTGCCAACAGGCGGGGTGCCGGGACCGGGCACCCGTGGGAAGCAGGCCCTCCGTGGAGGCGTCTCCGTCAGGAAAGTGCCGGGGCAAGGGAGGACACGCCCATGCGAACGACAAAGAGCTGGCGAATCGTGCTCCTCGTGCTGACGTTACCCCTGGTCGTTGCACTCGGCAAGGCCAGCGTAGGCTGGGGGCAGGCCAAATACGGCGGAACTCTGGTCATGGTCCACACGGACCCGGGCGTCATGAATCCGATCCTCGAAGGCGCGTGGCCGCACTTCCCGCGCATGTCCTTCAATGGATTGATCGACTACGACCCTCAGGGCAACGTCATCCCAGGTCTGGCCACCGCCTGGAAGATGTCCCCGGATCACCTGACCTACACGTTCCAGCTGCACCCGAATGCCAAGTGGCACGACGGCAAGCCGCTCACCGCCGAGGACGTGAGGTTCACCTTCGAGAAAATCCTCGACCCGCAGGTGAATTCCAGACTCAGCAGCTACTTCCAGGCCGTGAAGGAGGTGCAGGCCCCGGACCCGCACACCGTTGTGTTCAAGCTCAAGCAACCGGACCCGGTCTTCCTCGCCAACCTCTGGAGTGGGATCCTCCCCAAGCACATCTGGGAGAAGGAAGACTTCGCCAAGAGCCAGTACAACGTCATCCCCGTCGGGTCCGGACCCTGGAAGCTCAAGGAGTGGGTGCGCGGGGACCACATGACGTTCGAGGCCAACGCGGACTACTTCCAGGGCAAGCCGTACCTGGACCGCATCATTGTGAAGGTGATCCCCGACGCCACGGTGGCCTACGCCGCCCTGGAAAAGGGCGACGTGGACTATGTGCCCTTCAGGGGGCTCGTGGGTGGCCCTCCGTATCAGCTCGTGGACCGGCTGAGGCAGAGTCCGAACCTCGAGGTGAACAGCTATGAGGTCTCGTCGATGCAGCGGCTGTTCTTCCGCAATGACAAGCCGCCCTTCAACAACCTCAAGGTGCGACAAGCGCTCGCCCACGCCATCAACAAGCAATTCATCATCCAAAAACTCCTCTTCGGCCACGGGCAGATCGCCAACAGCGAGGTACCTCCCGCCATGAAGGAGTGGTACAACCCGAAGGTCCCGCAGTACGAGTACGATGTGGCCAGGGCCAATCGGCTGCTGGACGAAGCCGGCTTCCCCAAGGGCGCGGACGGCGTGCGCTTCAAGACGCACATCTACGGGACGCCCGGCGTGCGCGCCATTCTCTGCGAAATCCTCAAGGAGCAGCTCAAAGCGGTGGGGATCAGCGCCGACATCGTGATCAACGAGTGGACCACCTACTACAACGCCGTGCGCCAGACCCGCACCGCCGACGGCATGTTCACCATCTTCAGCCTGCCGACCATTCCGGACCCGACCACCGAGGCGCCGCGGTACCACTCCAAGGAGATCAAGCCCGGGGGCTTCAACTATCTCTTCTACAGCAACCCGCGCATCGATGCGATCATCGACGATTCCCAGCGCACGATCGACCGCGACAAGCGCGTCCGCCTGCTCCAAGAGTATCAGGACATCCTGGCTCGTGACGTCCCCATGATTCCCCTCTACGTGCTGGCCGGGGTCGACGTGTCGAGCAAGAAATTCACCGGGTTCAAGGTCTCGGAGTGGGGAGGCGCGTCCCTCACCTTCCTCGACAAGGTCTGGAAGAAGGGCGAGTAGCCACGAGCCGTTCGGGGCGGGCGAGCGTCAGGCCCGTACGCTGAACGCTCGCTCTCCGCCCCGGCTCGAACCACCATCCGGCGCAGCCAGGGAGCGCGATGTCCACGCTCAGGGTCTACATCCTCAAGCGCTTGCTCCAAGCAATTCCGCTCATCCTCTTCGTGATGGCCGTCAACTTCGTCATCATCCATGCCGCCCCCGGGGACCCGATCACCTACCTGTACGGATCGTCGACCGAGATCTCCGCCGACCAGATGCACAAGCTGCGCGAGGAGCTCGGGCTCACGCGGCCGTTGTATATCCAATACATCTTGTACCTGCGCCAGCTCCTGCGGGGGGATCTGGGGTTTTCCGTCATCAATCGCCGGCCCGTCCTCGACCTCATCGTAGAGCGGATTCCCGCCACCGTCGTGCTGATGAGCGCCGCCTTCGCGTTCTCGGTGATTCTCGGGGGGCTCTGGGGCGTGGTGTCGGCCGTGAAGGCGCGGACGCAGATCGACTATTGGGTCACCATCGCCTCCCTCGTCGGGTATTCGATGCCGACGTTCTGGCTCGGTCTCCTTCTCATCCTGGTCTTCTCGCTGCAGCTCGGCTGGTTTCCCACCATGGGCATGGTGACGCTCGGCGCGGAGCGATCGGGGTGGTCCGGCCTCGCCGACTTCCTGCACCATCTCGTGCTTCCGACCGTCACGCTGGGCACCTTCTACCTGGCGACCTATGCCCGACTCATCCGGGCGAGCATGCTCGAGGTCTTGGGGCAGGAATTCATCATGACGGCCTGGTCCAAGGGCCTGTCGGCGCGCACGGTCCACTATAAGCACGCCCTGCGGAACGCCTTGCTCCCGGTGGTCACGATTGCCGGACTCCAGATCGGGTTCATGTTCACGGGCGCCGTGCTCACGGAGACGATCTTCGCCTGGCCGGGGATGGGCGGTCTCACGTACCAGGCCATTCTCCAACGCGACTACGCGCTGCTCATGGGCCTGTTCCTGATGGTCTCCGCGTGTGTGATCTTCATGAATCTCATCACCGACTTCGTTTACACCCTGGTCGATCCGCGCATCCGATCGGCGGCGCGCTGACACGGGCCGACGATGCGGGGGGACGTCGTCGAACCGGTCCGGCATCGAAAGGCGACCCTGTGGACGCGGTATCGGCGACACCGGGGCGGAGTGGCGGGTCTCGTCGTGGTCACGTTCCTCGCCGGAGTGGCCCTGCTCGCTCCCGTCCTCGCGCCGCGCGATCCTCTCGCGCTCGGAGATCGTGCGCTGAGCGCCCCGTCGATTCGTCACCCGATGGGCACCGACCACCTGGGGCGGGACATCCTGAGCGGCGTGGTTTGGGGCCTCCAGGTTTCGCTCGTGGTCGGGGTCGGCTCCGCCGTCATCTCCGTGATTCTGGGAATTCTCATCGGCGCTCCCGCTGGATACTTCGGGGGTCGGCTCGACAACCTGCTCATGCGAGCTACTGACGCCTTCATGGTCTTGCCGACCTTTTTTCTGATCCTGCTCGTGGTGTCGGTCTTCGGAGCGAGCATCTGGAAGGTCATCGCCCTCATCGGCATTACCAACTGGCCTCCGATCGCCAGACTGGTCAGAGCGGAATTCCTGTCGCTGCGGGAGCGTGAGTTCACCCTCGCCGCCCGGACGGTGGGCGTGCGTCACGTCATGGTCATGTTCCGACACATCCTGCCCAATACGCTCCCCGTCATCATTCCCACCATCTCCCTCCGGACGGCGGGCGCCATTGTCACCGAGGCCTCGCTGAGTTTTCTCGGCGTGGGCGACGCCAACGTCGTCTCTCTCGGCCAGATGCTGATGCACGCCCTGCAGTTCATGCGCATGGCGTGGTGGACGGCGGCCTTTCCCGGCTGCACCATCTTCCTCATCGTCCTCGCGTTGAACCTGGTCGGCGACGGCTTGACCGATGCGCTGAATCCCCGCTTCCAGGAGCAGTGAGCGGCGCTCCCGTCAGGACCCGACGCCGATCAGCGCGCACTGTCACCTCGCGGAGCAGGTGCATGGTCGTGAATGCGTTCCAGCACGCCTTGCTCGACCAGCCCGCCACGGCGGGACGGTTCAGCCGCACACGTCCGCGATCGTGGCGCCGAACACCCGCGCGCAGGTCACGATCTGTTCCACCGAGGTCCAGCGGTCGGAGCGTCCCTCGTCGGAGCCGCCGGCGGGGCCGTAGAGACAGCACGGGATCCCCGCTCGCCAGAGGTGCGCGGTGTCGTTGCCCGCGTAGCTGTACGGTGACACCGCGCCCACCGTAGGTTCGTGGCCCGTCACCGCCGTCACGTTTGCCTTCAGGATCTGCACGATGGGTTCCGTCGCCGGCACCGACACCGGAAGCATGACCTCGCGGAACTGCCGGCGCTCGGGGCGCATCGGGAACTCGATCTCGTACGTCAGATCCTTGTCCGCGCGCATCAGCGAGTCGAGCACGCGGCGGATGTCGCCGAGGATGGAGTCCGGTGTCACGCTTTGCGGGAAGCGGACGTCGAGGACGATCATGCAGGCGTCGGGCACGATGTTGGCCCCGCGGAGCTCCAGGCCCTCACCGCGTCCGCCGACGATCGTGCCGATGTTCATCCGAGGGAGCCCCGGAAGGTCCGGGTCGGGCTCGCCGGTGATCCGCAGCGTCTCGAGCGCCTGCACCACGCGGGCCGCCTTCACGATCGCGTTCACGCCGAGCTCCATCCGCGAGATGTGGACCGACCGCCCGCGCACCTGCACCGCGAATTCCATCACGCCCGTGTGCTTGGTGATGATGTGCTTCGTGCTGTACGGCTCTGGCACGATCGCCATCTGAGCGCGCACACCCCGGCGGAGCATGTGGACCGTTCCCACTCCGCCCTGCAGTTCGCCGTCCACGCAGGCGACGAGCACGTCCCCGCGGAGCGAGCCCGCGCGCCGGGCGGCCACCGCACCCATCACCATGGCGGCCACCCCGCCCTTCATGTTGTAGATCCCGGCACCGTAGAACCGGTCACCCTCGATCGTCGGTGTCCACGGATCGCGCACCCAGCCGCTCGGGATCGGATCGATGTCGAGATGACCATTCAGCATCAGGCTCCGCCCTCCTCCCGATCCCGGCAGGCGAGCGATCGTCTGGAAGCGCCCGGGGTCCACCTCCTGAAGCTCGGACGTGAGCCCTTCCCGCTGGAAGAAGGCGTGGAGGAAGCGGGCGACGTCGCTCTCGTCGGTGGTGTAGCTCGGGATGTTCACGAGGTCCTTGGCCAGTGCGATGACTTCGTCCGGGACGATGCGGGCCAGGATCGCGTCCTTGGATGGCATGGTGGGTCTCCTCTCCGAGCCCGAGGCGTGGCGAGCCCTCGCCGGTATGGCGAGCGCGGCACCGCCGTTGGTGAACGGTTCGAATCGCGACGGCATGCTACGGTCCGGCGGAGGAGGAGTCAAGCGACGGAACGGTCTGGGGAGTGCCGGACGCCGACGGTTATCCTGCGCCGCTCGATCGCTTCGATGTCTGCGGCCATCGCGGGTTCGAATGGTTGGATGCAACCATGGGCCCCCGCCCTGAACGCGGAGCGGCGAGGTGCTGGCGCGTCGGAGACGAGTTGCCTTCTTGACGCTACCGTGGTCAGGTGCTTTCAACAGGACCTACAACTGGCCGCGGTGTAGCCGGCAGCGCTCCACTCTCCCGAAACTCGGAGGTATAGTCGCTCCGGAGACCCGAACTAGACGGCCGCAATCGGAGGAGGACGACGATGCTGATCCGAACCATCCAGGAGCTCGAGTCCCAGGACCGAGTTGTCTCGATCTCCCACGGCAAATCCACCGCCGTCCGGCTGCTCACCAAGGCCGATGGGCTCAACTTCAGCATCTCGGAAGCCCGCGCGCAAAAGGCCGGGCAAGCGGATCTCTGGTACAAGCATCACTGGGAAGCCAACTACGTGCGCGCCGGCCGCGCCACGCTCGAGGATCGCACGACGGGCCAGCGCTGGACGCTCGAGCCCGGGGTGCTCTACTGCGTGGGCCCGAAGGACCAGCACCGCATCAGTCGGGACGACGCACGCCTGCGTATCATCAGCGTGTTCAATCCGCCGCTGGTGGGCAACGAGACCCACGACGCGGACGGCGCCTATCCGCCGACGGGCCCGATCCCACCGGGACAGGAGCGCATGTTCGTCCGGACCCTGGAGGACGTGCGCAAGGCGGGACGCGTGGTGGAAACCGGGGGCTTCGCGACGTCGGAACGATATCTCACCGTCGCGGACGGGCTCGGCTTCTCGTTCCACTCGGTGCGCATTCGGAAGGGCGGCGAGGGCGACTTGTGGTACCAGCACCACTGGGAGGGGAACCTGATCCTTGAGGGCACGTTCGCGGTCACCGATCGGGGAACCGGGAACGTCCACACGCTCGGGCCGGGGGCCCTCTATGTGGTTGGGCCGAAGGACCGACACCACGTCAAGGCGCTCACCGACGTCCACGTGATCAGTGTCTTCGATCCCCCGCTCGCCGGCACCGAGACGCACGACGCCGCCGGTGCGTACCCGCCGACGGGGCCGGTGCCGCTGGGACCGTCCCCCTCAGTCTGACCTCGCGGCCGCGGGGGGTGAGGGGGGTCGAAGTTGCGCGACTTCCTGGATCCCATCTTCACCCGCGTGCCGAGTTGGATCGGCGCAAGACTACCTCAAGCCTTTGGGACGCTGGTCGCCCCCGCGACCGCACCGAGCATGAGCAGGCCGGCCGCACCGGCCCCGAAGCCGCGCCACATCCCTGCACCTCAGATCCTTGGGCCCGGATGCCCGGGAGCCACACGCCGTCCATGGCTCTCTCCGTCACTGACGCTCAACCCCCTCCGCAAGCGCCACGGATTCGTCCGCGGGCCATTCACTCAGAAGGGATCCTACCCCGCTCATGTTCATCGCGGCCTGCGAAACTCCCGCCCGGCGACCGCCGGAGCCGGCCAGGGCGGTGGGCCTGGCCCCGACGGCCAGGTCATTCCGAGTTCAGGTAGTCCTGAAGCTCGGCCGCGCTCGCGGTGATCGCGGTGTCGTGGATCGCCTCCAGGGCGAGGAAGCCGCCCCGCGCGGTGATGAAAGCGTGCTCCTGCGCGGTCAGCGGGCGGCCGAGCTTCCGCTGCGCCATAGCACGATCGTGTGCTGCAACGCCCTCACGGTGCCGGAGGAGGTCCTGGGTCGCTCCGACCCGGCGTTCTGGCTGGACTGGGTGGCGGGGCCTGGGGTGGGAGCGGCTTGGTCAGTTCACCCGACTGACGGGCGCGGCGCCTCCGAGCACCTGCGTCACGTTCAGCAGGGCGAGCTCCATCATTCGCTCGAGCGCCTCGCTGGCGCTGCCGCCGATGTGGGGCGTCAGAACGACGTTCGGGGCTTCGCGTAACCCGGCTCCGATGTGCGGCTCGTCCGAGAACACGTCGAGCGCGGCGCCCGCGATCTGCCGCGCGCGGAGCGCCTGGACCAGCGCCGCCTCCTCCACCACCGGACCGCGGGCCGTGTTGATCAGATAGGCGCCCGGCTTCATCAGAGCGAAGGTCCGCTCGTTCATCAGCCCGCGCGTTGCCGCCGTGAGGGGACAGTGCAGCGAGACGAAGTCGGCACTCCGCAGCAGCTTCGGCAGCGGCACGTACTCGACGGCGTGCGCGCTCCCGAACGTGTGGTCGAGCACGACATCGGTCGCGACGACCCGCATGCCGAACGCGCGGGCGAGCAACGCCACGCTCTTGCCCACCCGTCCCAGTCCGACGATGCCCAGCGTCTTGCCCCACAGCTCGGGCCCGACGAGGCGCTCCCATCCGCCGCCGCGCAGCAGGCGGTCGCCGACGACGACCTGGCGCGCCACCGCCACCATGAGTCCCACCGTGAGCTCGGCGACCGCCTGGTGATTGCTCCCCGCCGAGGTGCACACGGTCACGCCCCGGGCGGTCGCCGCCTCCACGTCGATGTGGTCGTACCCGACCCCCGTCGTGCAGATCACGCGGAGGCGGGGCGCCGCGGCGAGCACCCGGGCCGTCACCGGTTCGAGCGCGGTGATCAGCCCCGCGGCCGCCGGCACCAACGTGAGCAGCGTCTCTTCTTTCATCTGCATGTCGTGCGCGCAGTGCTCGAGCACCTCGCACCCGTGCTCCGCGAGGTGTGCGCGGATCATCCCCTCGAAGCCGAAGAACCGTGGCGTGGTGAGTAGGACCTTGTGCGTCACGTGGCCTGCAACGCCCGCACGGCCGCCTGCAGCTTCTCCATCGTCTCGGGCCGGGGCCGCTGGAGGGGGCGCAGGACGTGGCCGACGGGCAGGCCCACCATGGCCATGGCCTCTTTGAGCGGCCCGGGGTTCGTCTCCGCGAATGCCGCGTCCAGGAGCGGGAGGAGCTGCTGCTGGCGCACCAGCGCCCCCTTCAGGTTGCCGGCGCTCGCCAGCGCGAAGATCTCCTGCCAGATCTTGGGCACCATGTTCGCGGTCGCGAGCACGCCGCCGCGCGCGCCCATGGCCACGTGCGTCGCGAAGAACGGCTCCTCGCCGCTCATCACGCTGATGCGGTCACCCACCAGCCCGATCACCCGCGCGAACTGGTTGAAGTCGGGATTGCACGCCTTCATCCCGATGATCGAGCGATCGTCGGCCATCTGCGCGATGGTCTCAGCCTTCATCGCGATGCCGGTGCGATACGGGATCTCGTAGAGCATCACCGGTACCGGCACCTCCTGGGCGAACGCCCGGAAGTACTCGCGGATCCCCTCCTGCGTCGGGGTCACGTAGTACGGCGTGACGAGCATGACGCCGACGGCGCCCGCCGCCGCGAAGTCGTTCGCGGCCTGGACGGACTCCTTGAAGCCGGGCGAGAGGACGCCCGCCACCACGGGCACCCGGCCGGCCGCCGCGTCCACCGTCACCTCCACCATCGTCCGGCGCTCCGCCGGCAGCAGCGCGGCGTACTCCCCGGTGCCGCCCACGGGCACCAGCCCGTTGACGCCGGCGGCGCAGAGAAACTCGACCAGCCGGGCGGTCGCTTTGCGGTCGACGGTGCCGCTCGGATCGGTGGGCGTCGGCAGAGCCGGATAGAGGCCGATGAGTTGGTCCTTGGTCAATGTCATGTTGGGTTCCTCCTCATGCGAGGGTCAGGCCCGAGCGGCGCTCTGGCGGAGCCGCTCGGCCAGCAAGATCGTAACCGCCACGAACACGATAAGCACGGTCGACACCGCGGCGAGGGTCGGGCTGACCTTCAGCAAGGCGTCGTCCCACATCTGCTTGGGCAAGGTCGTGGTGAGCCCGCCGGTGACGAAGAGCGCGATCGTCAGCTCGTCGAACGAGGTGACGAACGCGAACAGGAACGCGGCCACGAGCCCGCCGCGGATCAGGGGGAGGGTGACGTGGTACAGGGTGCGCGCCCGGTTCGCGCCGAGGCTCGACGCGGCCTGGTCGAGCCGCTCGTCGTAGTTCTTGAGCACCGCCATTACCGTCACGACCACGAACGGGATCGCCAGCACTGCGTGCCCCAGGACGAGCCCGAGGGAGGTCCCCACCAAGCCGATGCGCGCGTACAGGTAGAACAGGGCCACGGCGATGATCATACGCGGAATGACGAGGGGCGACAGGAGGAGCGCCAGGGCGCCCGTCTTCCCCGCGAACTCGCGCCGGGCCAGCGCGAACGCGGCGGGCACGCCGATGAGCATCGCCAGCGTCGCCGACACGACCCCCACCCCCACCGAGCGGACGGTCGCCGCCCTCCACTGCGGCGACTCGAGGTAGGCGCGGTACCACTTCAATGAGAAGCCCTGCGGTGGCCAGTCGATGAACCCCCCGGTCGTGAATGAGACCGGCACCATGAAGAACGCCGGCAAGGCAAGAAAGGCCAGGATCAAGAGGGAGGCGGTCACGAGCACGCCCCGCGCCCACGGTCGGGCCCGACGATCGGGCCGCGCCGGGACCAGGCGCTCGGTCACCTCGGCCGCGCGGTCGCAGAGCCATCCGAGGATCGCGATCAGCTGGCGTCCCACCCAGGCGGAGAGCCGCGCGACGGGATTCTCGCCGCCGCCGCGGCGGTCGAGCGCCGGCGTTCCGCTGGCGAGCGTCGACATCCCGAGGGCGCGGTCGTAGAGATAGAAGACGGCGAGCGCGGTGGCCAGCAGGAGCAGGGAGATCGCCCCCGCGAACGCCCAGTTCATGAGGTCTTGCACCTGCTCGATGATGATCTGCGTGATCATGGTCTCGCGCCGGCCGCCGAGCAGGGCCGGGATGATAAAGAAGCCCACGGCACTGATGAAGACGAGGAGCCCCGCGGCGGCCGCCCCGGGGAGCGAGAGGGGGAAGTAGATCCGCCAGAAGGTCTGGCCGCCCCGGGCCCCGAGCGTGGCGGCGGCCTTCGGAAGATTGGCGTCGATGTGCTCCATCACCGCCACCATCGTCAGGATGCCCAGCGGCATGAGGGCGTGGGTCATGCCGATGAGCACCCCGGTCAGGTTGAAGATCACGGCCACCGGCGCCGCCGTGAGCCCGGTCGCCTCCAGCAGTTTGTTGAGCGCGCCGTTGCGGCCGAGGAGCACCATCCAGGCGAACGCGCGGACGAGAAAGCTCGTCCAGAACGGCAGGAGCACCCAGAAGGTCAGCCGGCTCCGCCATCGCGCGTCGCTGGTGGCCAGGAGATACGCGACCGGATAGCCGCCGAGCAAGGCGAACGCGGTCGCCCACGCGGAGATCTTCAGAGTGATCAGGAGCACGTCGACGTAGAGGGACGACGCGAAGAGGCGCGCGAAGTGCTGGCCGGTGAAGGCGCCGCTGCGGTCGACGACGCTCAGCCACAGGAGCTGCCCCACGGGGTAGACGAAGAGCACGAGCAGGAACGCGAGCGCAGGGAGCAGGGGCCAGCCCTTCCACCACCCGGACGGCCCCCGCGGCGCGCCGGTCACTTCCTCCACCGCCACCCCGGCGCGGCTCATCGCTCGGTCGTTGCGGCCTCGGAGAGCAGAATACCGGCGTCCGGTGGCCACGTCAGGCCGACGCGCGCACCCGGCGTCGCCACGGTCTTGGCGTCACCGGTGAGGGTGGAGGCGACGATCGTCTGCCCGCTGTCCAGCCCCACGTAGTACTTCGTGATGCCGCTAACACGAATCACCTGGCGGAGGCAGCCCTCGAGGCGGTTGTGCGGAGGCTCCGGTCCTGGCCCGGCCGTCGGCCCCTCCTGGATCGCGAGGCGCTCCGGCCGCACCATGAGCGCCACCCGGCGGGCGTCGCGCAGGCGTTCGTCCTGCGGGGCCCGGAGCCGGACGCCGGCCGCCGTCACGACCGTGCGCGAGGCCTCGACGCCGACGACCTCGCAGACCAGGACGTTGGACTCCCCGAGGAACTCGGCCGCAAACCGCGTCCGGGGCTGGAAGTAGAGCTCGTCCGGCGTTCCGATCTGCTCGATGTGACCCTCCCGCATCAGGCAGATCCGATCCGACATGATCATCGCCTCTTCCTGATCGTGCGTGACGTAGAGGACGGTGATGCGGAGCTCGGCGTGCAGCTGCTTGATCTCGAGCTGCATATGGTCGCGCAGCTTCTTGTCCAGCGCGCCCAGGGGCTCGTCCATCAGGATGATCGAGGGCTTGTAGACCATGCACCGGGCGAGCGCGATGCGCTGCTGCTGGCCCCCGGACAGCGCGCGCGGCAGGCGGCTGCCGACATCGGGCAGGCGCACCACCTCGAGGATGCGCCGCACCTCCTGCTGGATCGTGGCCTCGGGCACCCGCCGCATCCGCAGGGGGAACGCGATGTTCTCGCCGACCGAGAGGTGCGGGAACAGCGCGTAGTTCTGGAAGACCATGCCTACGTCCCGCTTGAACGGGGGGGCATACGTGGCCAGGCGCCCGTCGATCCAGACCTCGCCGCCCTCGGGCTGGATCAACCCCGCCACGATCATCAACAGCGTGGTTTTGCCGGATCCCGACGGCCCGAGGAGCGTGAGGAACTCGCCCTCGCGGAGCTCGAGGTCAGCCCCCGCGAGCGCGACCACGGACCCGTAGGTCTTCCGCAGTCGCCGAACCTGAAGCTTGTACGTGGCCGACGCTCTCGATCCGACTCAGGCGATGAGCCAGGCGTTGAAGCGCTCGGTGACCTTGTCCTTCGTGCTGGCCCAGAACACGTGGTCCAGCTTGATGCCCCGGTGGCGGTTGTCGGGGAACGTGGTCAGGACGGGGGCCCGCTTGGGATCGATGTACTTGTACGCGTTGGGGTTGGTCGGCCCGTTCGGAACGAACGGGGCGAAGGCCGCCATCCGCTTGGCGTTCGACGCGAACTTGATGAACTCTCGGCAGAGATCCGCCTTGGGGCCACCCTTGAGGATGCACCAGCCTTCCATGGCCCAGAGGTTCTGGTCCCAGGAGATCTGCACCGGCCCGCCCTCGTCGATCACGGTTTGCGCGCGCGCGGCCCACGTCGGGATGACGTCGATCTCCCCCGTCTTGAGCATCTGCGACGCCTGCGCCCCGCCCGTCCACCAGACGACGACGTCCTTCTTGACGCGATCGAGGACCTTGAAGGCGCGGTCGATGTCACACGGATAGAGCTTGTCCTTCGACACCCCGTCGGCGAGCAGCGCCTCCTCCACGGTGTCGAACGGATGCTTGCGCAGCGATCGCCGGCCCGGGACGCCCTTGAGGTCCAGGAGATCCTTCCACGTGACCGGGGCCTTCCGGCCCTTGAAGGCGTCCGTGCGATACGCGAGGATCGTGGAGTACACGTCGTCGCCCACGCAGTACGGCGTCATGTACTCCGCCGGGATCTCGGCGACGTCCGGATGTTTCTCCAACTCGTGCCGCTCGAGATAACCCCCGTCGTTGACCAACTGCTCGGCCGCGGCCTGGCTGAGCTGCGCCATGTCCCAGGTGTACGTCTTGGTATCGACCATGCTCTTGATCTGGCTCGTCGGCTCATGCGCGGACGCCACCCCCACCGCCTCGATCCCGGTCGCCTCCCGGAACGGCTTGTAGAAGGCCTGGTCGAAGGCGGGCGTAAATGGTCCTCCCGAATCGCGAATCACGATGCGCTTGGCCTGCGCACTCGCCTTGCGCCAGACGAACGGCGCGCCGACGATGGAGGCGCCGACCGCAGTGGTCTTGATGAAGGTGCGACGCGACACGGCTCGGATGCGAGGGGCGGGCGTGTTCATGAGGATCTCCTCAGCCTGCGGTGGCCGATTCCGAGATGATCGGCGAGCTCAGCCTGCTCCGTGAATGCTCGCGCCGACACTATACCGTCCGCCGATTCGGGTCAAGGGGCCGGCGCCCGGGGAACGCGGTCTTGCGACCCGGACCAACCTCACGTCGAATCACCGTCGCCGTGTCAGCGGCGACCAATTCATTCCGAATTCAGGTAGTCCTCCAGCTTCGCCGCGCTCGCGGCGGTCACGGTATCGTGGATCGCCTCCAGGGCGAGGAACCCGCCCCGCGCGGTAATGAAGGCGTGCTCCTTCGCGGTCAGCGGGCGGCCGAGCTTCGACTGCGCCAGGGTGACGATCGCCTGCTGGAACGCTCTCACAGTGGCAGCGGAGTTGATGGGGCGCGCCGGCCCGGTGCTCTCCTCGAGCGCTCGGAGGCGTCGGCCCAGCGCCTGCCGGACCTCGGCGCTGGACGCCCGCAGGACCTCCGGCGGCGCCAGGAACTCCACGTCCACGTCCGCCAGATGGGCCCATCGGCGGGTCAGCGCCTCGATCGCGTTCCCGAGCGCGACGGGGTGTTGGCTCATGAGCTCAAGACTGACGTGATCCGTCGCGTCCACATATCGGACCGCGCCCTTGGCGAAGAAAGCTTCCTTGGTCACTTCGCCGAACCGCGCCAGCAGGGTGACGTGGATCGCCGTGCCCGGCGCTGCTTCGATCCGCCCGTCCGGCCCGATCCAGCCCGAATAGACCCCGGCGTCGCTGGACCGTGCCAGACGGCCGCGCCCGCCCATCACGAGGTCGGCCAGGGCGCGCCGCGCGGCCTTCGCGATCTGGTGCCACCTCATGTCGGCCCCGATGCTTTACAAGATGGAGAGGGTCGCGCGCTCGGCGGCCGCCTGCCGGAGCAGCCGCTCCGCCGCCGCGCCGTCGGGGCAGACGGCATCGTTCCACGTCGCCACATCGGCGCGGCCGAGCACGAAGCAGAGGGGCCACCGGAGCGTGCGCACGAGCGGTAGGCGGCAGGGGGCCCCGTCGTACGCCTCCACGTCGATGCCGAGCACTGCGTACACATCCAGGTTCAGCAGCTCATAGAGGGCGCGATCCACCGCCCCCACAATGCACCACGCCGTGGCCTGGGGCGCCGTGGATCGGACCTTCTGCCCGCTGGCATCGCGGGCGGCCGTCCGGCGGGTCCACCCCATGGC
>DATHMJ010000106.1:0-5992 GCA_035487215.1 Gemmatimonadales bacterium | reverse complement strand
CGAGCGGAAGTTGCTTGGTGTTCATCGGAATGCACGCGTGCACGGCGGGGGCGGGCCGGGACATCGGCCCCCCAAGTGCGAGCGAGATTCCCAGCAGTATCAGCATTGTCGATGTCCCTCCAAATGGCCCCGCCATGTGGCGCACGCTCAGTCGCGCACGCCCATTGGCGCACGTCGTGAATCACGCCGGCTCGGGGAGCACGATCTTCTGTACGCGCTCCGCCTGGGCGCGCCGGAACTCGGTGAGGCGCTTGGCCAGCGCGGCGTCGGTGCCCGCGAGCATCGCGACCGCGAAGAGCGCGGCATTGGCCGCGCCGGCCTCGCCGATGGCGAAGGTGGCGACGGGGATTCCGGCCGGCATTTGCACGGTCGAGAGCAACGAATCCAACCCCTGCAGATGCTTGCTCGGCATGGGAACGCCCAGAACCGGCAGTTGCGTCTTGGCGGCCAACACACCGGCCAGATGCGCCGCCCCGCCCGCGGCCGCGATGATGCAGCGCAGGCCTCGTCCCGCCGCTTCCTCGGCATAGCGCGCGGCGAGGTCGGGTGTGCGATGGGCCGACAGCACCCGTGCCTCCCAGGGCACGTCGAACTCCTTGAGCCGCTTCGCCGCCACTTGGAGGACAGGCCAGTCCGAATCGCTGCCCATCAGGATGCCGATGAGGGGGCTAGACACGGGGGCTCCGTTTGAGGATAGCCATTTATACTGTTGCCTTCGTCCGGTCCATCGTTCCGCGCGCCGCCAGGGCGGCCTGCGCGGCCGCCAGGCGCGCGATCGGGACCCGGAAGGGCGAGCAGGAGACGTAGTTCATGCCGAGTCGATCGCAGAAGGCCACCGCATTGGGCTCGCCACCGTGCTCGCCGCAGATCCCCAGCTTGAGATCCGCCCGCGTTTTCCGCCCCAGCTCGCAGGCCATCTGGATGAGCTTGCCGACACCCGCGATGTCCAGCTCCTGGAAGGGATCGCTCGGGATGACTCCCAGCTCGATGTAGCGCGGGAGGAAGCGGCCCGCGTCATCCCGCGAAAGGCCCCAGGTGGTCTGGGTAAGGTCGTTCGTCCCGAAGGAAAAGAACTGGGCCTCGAGCGCCAGCTCGTCCGCCGTGAGGGCGGCGCGGGGCAGCTCGATCATGGTGCCGAGAAGGTAGGGCACCGTCATCTGACGCTCGTTGAAGACGTCTTCGGCCACGCGGCGCACGACCAGGGCCTGCTTCCGGAATTCGACCACGGAGGCGACGAGCGGGATCATGACCTCGGGAAGGACGCGTCCCTTCCGGGCCGCGACGGCGCAGGCGGCCTCGAAGATCGCCCGGGTCTGCATCTGGGTAATCTCGGGATGCGCGATGCCCAGCCGGCAGCCGCGGAGCCCCAGCATGGGATTGACTTCGTGGAGGCCGCGGACGATCCGCTGCACCTCCTCCACCGGTCGCTTCAGCTCCCGTGCGAGGGTCTCGATCTCGGCGTCGGTCTTCGGCAAGAATTCGTGGAGCGGGGGATCGAGCAGGCGAATCGTGACCGGAAACCCCTCCATGGCGCGGAAGATGGCCTCGAAGTCCGCCCGCTGCATAGGCAGCAATTTGTCGAGCGCCTTGCGGCGGCCCGGCTCGTCCTGCGCCAGAATCATCTCGCGCATCGCCGTGATGCGGTCGCCCTCGAAGAACATGTGCTCCGTGCGACACAGGCCGATGCCCTCGGCGCCGAAATCGCGCCCGCGATGGGCGTCGGCGGGGGTGTCGGCGTTCATCCGGACGCGAAGCTGTCGGACGCCGTCGGCCCAGCCCATGAGGCGCTTGAAGTGCTCGCCCAGGGTCGGCTCGATGAGCCGAGCCTGACCGGCGAAGACCTTCCCGCTGCCGCCGTCCAGACTGATCCACTCGCCTTCGCGCACCACCCGGCCATTCACCCGGAACACGTTCGCGTCTTCATCCACGTCGAGCGCTGACGCGCCGACCACGCAGGGCTTGCCCATGCCCCGGGCGACGACGGCGGCATGCGAGGTCATCCCGCCGCGCGCGGTGAGCACGGCCTTCGCGACCACCATTCCGTGGAAGTCCTCGGGCGAGGTCTCGCGCCGCACCAGGATCACCGGCTGACCGCTCCGGCTCAGGTGCTCGGCCCGGTCGGCGTCGAGCACGACGGTTCCGCAGGCCGCGCCCGGAGACGCCGGCAGCCCGACGGCCAGGAGATCCAGCTTGCTGCCCTGATCGATCGTCGGGTGCAGCAGCTGGTCGAGGTCTCGCGGCGGGATGCGCGCGATTGCCTCTTCCTGGGTGATCAGCCGCTCCTCCACCATGTCGCAGGCGATGCGGACGGCCGCGGCTCCCGAGCGCTGCGCGCGGCGAGTCTGGAGCATGTACAAGCGCCCCCGCTCGATGGTGAACTCCAGATCCTGGACATCACGGAAGTGCCGCTCGAGGACGCGGGCCGTGCGTTCCAGCTCCTGATAGGCGTGCGGCAGCTTCTCTCGCAGCGACGCGATCGGCTCGGGTGTCCGACTGCCGGACACCACGTCTTCGCCCTGGGCGTTGAGCAGATACTCGCCGTAGAGACGCGGCTCGCCGGTGGAGGGATCCCGGGTGAAGGCGACGCCGGTGCCGGAGTCCTCGCCCAGATTGCCGAACACCATCGCTACGACGTTGACCGCGGTGCCCATCGAGTCGGAAATGCCGTGGAGCTTGCGATAGTCCTGGGCGCGGCGGGTGTTCCAGCTCTCGAATACGGCGGCGATCGCGCCCCAGAGCTGCGCCACCGGGTCATCGGGGAAGGGAGTCCCCGTCTCCCGCTTCACCAGCTCCTTGAATCCGCGAACGAGCGGCTGGAGCGCGGCCACCGGGATGTCGATGTCGCGGGTGGCGCCGGACTCCCGCCGCACCGCCTCGAGTCGTTCCTCGAAGGGTCGCTTGGGCAGGTCGAAGACCACCGTGGAGTACATCTGCACGAACCGGCGGTACGAGTCCCAGGCGAAAATCGGATTGGCGCTCTGCGCGGCGAGCCCGGCGACCGTCGTCTCATTGAGGCCGAGGTTGAGGATGGTCTCCATCATCCCCGGCATCGACACCGGCGCGCCCGAGCGGACCGATACGAGCAGCGGGTGCTCCGCACCGCCGAATTGCTTGGAGGTCGCCGCTTCGAGGCGCTGGAGGCTCTGCTCGACCTGAGCCCGGACCCGGTGGGACAGCTGTTTGCTCTGGAGGTAGGTGTTGCAGACGCTGGTGGCGATTGTGAAACCGGGTGGGACGGGGATGCCGAGGGTCGTCATCTCCGCGAGCCCGGCGCCCTTGCCGCCGAGCAGGTCCTTCATGGCCGCGGTTCCGTCCGCGCGGCCCTGGCCGAAGAAGTGGACGAGCTGTTGGGTGAAGGACCCGCTCATGCCGGCGTGGCGACGAGCGGCGACGCGTGGCGGAGCCGGACCAGCTCGTCGTTGACCGGGGTCGGGTAGCGCCCGGAGAAGCAGGCGTGACAGAACCCGGTCTCGCTTCCCGCGGCCCGCAGCATCCCGTCGAGTGAGAGGTAGCCGAGCGAGTCCACGCCCAGAAACTCGCGGATTTCCTCGACCGAGTGGGTGGCGCCGATCAGCTCCTCTTTGGTGGGCGTGTCGATGCCGTAGTGACACGGTCCGGTGATCGGCGGCGAGCCGAGCCGTAAATGCACCTCGCGCGCGCCGGCGCCCCGAATCATCTGCACCAGCCCCTTGCTCGTGTTGCCGCGCACGAGACTGTCGTCCACGACGACGACCGACTTCCCGGCGATCACGTCGCGCACCGGGTTGAACTTGATGCGCACCTTGGCCACGCGAAGCGCCTGCGTGGGGTTGATGAACGTCCGCCCCACGTAGTGGTTGCGGATGAGCCCGTTCTCGAGCTTGATGCCGGAGACTTCGGAGAACCCGAGCGCCATGGCGTTCGAGCTGTCCGGGACGCTGAACACGACTTCGGCCCCGGGGGCGGGCCGCTCGCGCGCGAGCTCGCGGCCGAGCTCCCGCCGCACGCGGTCGACCGACTCGCCGAAAATGCGGCTGTCCGGACGCGCGAAGTAGATCAGCTCGAAGACACACCGGCTCACCGGCCGCGGCGAGAGCCGTGGCAGCTCCGTGACCTTGCCGTCTTCGATGCGGATGAAGTCGCCCGGCTCGAGCTCGCGGATCACCGTCGCTCCCACGAGGTCCAGGGCGCACGTCTCCGACGCCACGATCACGCCGCTGCCCAGCCGTCCCAGGACGAGCGGTCGGAAGCCTCGGCTGTCGACCACGGCATACATGGTTCGGCCCACGGTCACGATCAGGCTGTACGCACCCTCGACCTGCTCCAATGCGTCGCGCAGCTGGCCGTCGACCGTCTCCGCCTCCGACCGCGCGATCAGATGGACGAGGACCTCGGTGTCCGTGGACGTGGTGAAGATGGCCCCGCGCTCGACCAGCTCGCGCTTGAGCTCCGCGGCGTTGGTGAGATTCCCGTTGTGGGCGATGGCCAACGGCCCCGACCGGGTGCTCACGTTGCAGGGCTGGGCGTTGGCCAGCACCGTGCTCCCAGTGGTCGAGTAGCGGGTGTGCCCTACGGCCACGTCACCGGGCAAGCGCGCCAGGACGGCGTCGTCGAAGGTTTCCGAGACGAGCCCCATCCCGCGGTGCGACCGGGGGCAGCCCTCGCGGTCGATCGCGACGATGCCCGCGCTCTCCTGGCCGCGATGCTGCAGGGCGTACAAGCCCAAGTACGTCAGCTTGGCCGCGTCGGGTAAGCCCGAGACTCCGATGATCCCGCACATGTCTCGCCTCTTCCGCTAACGATCGAGGTTGGCGTGCGCCATCCGCCGGGGAATCGCCTCGAAGTAGATGCGCCGGAGCGCCGGCGCGCTCCAGCCCAACAGTCGGTTCCCAGCGCGGAGCTCCACTCGCCCACCCGGAGCACCCACGGTTCCTGCCCGGAACGCCGGCACCCCGCGCTCCGCCGCCAAGGCCAGTACCGCCGACACGGCGCTGGGAGCGCAGGACACCACGACGCGCGCCCCGTCTTCGCCGAACAGCAACCCATCGACCGCGACGCCCGCCGCATAGCCCGTCAGATCCACGCTGACGCCGAGGGCCTCCCCGGCGTACGGGCCGCCGATCGCCGCCTCCGCGAGCGCTACCGCCAACCCGCCTTCCGAGCAATCGTGCGCCGAGCGAAGCAGGCCCGCCTGGGCGGCAGCCACCAGCAGGAGCTGCAAGCGCCGTTCCGCATCGAGGTCCACGGCCGCCGGCCGGCCCCCGACGAAATCAAGCAACTCGGCCCAGTAGGCGGAGCCGCCCAGCTCCCCCCGCGTAGCGCCGAGCACGACGACGATGTCGCCCGGCTCGCGGAAGTGGCTCGGCACCCGAGCGGTTACGGGCTGCAGCAGGCCAACCATGCCGATCGTCGGCGTCGGGTCCACCGCACCGGTGGGGCTCTCGTTGTAGAAGGATACGTTGCCCCCGGTCACCGGCGTCTCGAACGCGCGGCAGGCATCGGCGATGCCGCGACACGCCTCGCGGAACTGAAAGAACACTTCCGGCTTCTCCGGGTTCCCGAAGTTGAGGCAGTCGGTGATCCCGATCGGGAGGGCACCGGTGCAGGCAATGTTCCTGGCGGCCTCCGCGACGGCGGCTTTGCCGCCCTCGTGGGGATCGAGGGCCACGAGCCGGGCGTTGCAGTCCACCGTTACCGCGAGCCCGAAGTCGGTTCCAGGCACCCGCAGCACGCCCGCGTCGCCGCCGGGACCGAGCACCGTCTCGCCCTGCACGGTGGCGTCGTATTGCTCATACACCCAGCGCTTGCTCGCCAGACTGGGGCTGTCGAGCAACCGCTCCATGGCCTGTTCCGGGTCGGGAGCCGGGCGCCCGGCGGGCGGCAGCGCGCCGCGGCGGGCCCGCGCATCGTCCGCTTCGTGCGCGTCGGGATGGTAGATGGGGCACTCGTCCACCAGCTGTTGGCCCGGAATCGCGGCGACCACCCGTCCGTGATGGCGCACCCGGAAGATCCC
>DATHMJ010000105.1:0-4392 GCA_035487215.1 Gemmatimonadales bacterium | reverse complement strand
TCGGCCCGGACCAGGTCCACGTGCACTGCAACACGCTCGACGACGAGGAATGGCGGCTGCTGGCGCGCGCCGGGGCCAAGGTGTCGATCTCACCCGAGACCGAGCTCAACATGGGCATGGGACGTCTCGCCTTCGGGAAGTGCCGCGAGCTCGGCATCAAGCCGACGCTCAGCTGCGACATCATCTCGCTCAACTCGGGTGACCTCTTCACCCAGATGCGGCTCGCGCTCGCCTATCAGCGGTTCATGGACAACGATCCCATCAATCAGTCCGGCGCCATGCCCGCGGAGCTCACCTGTACCGCTCGCGACGCCCTGGCGTGGGCAACCATCAACGGTGCCGACGCGTGTGGGCTGGCGTCCAAGGTCGGATCGCTCCGTCCGGGGAAGCAGGCCGACATCGTTCTTTTGGGAGGCGACTCCTTCGCGCTCCGTCCTCGCCACGAGACGGCCGGCAGCCTGGTCTTCCAGGCCACCCCCCATGACGTGCGAGACGTGCTCGTCGCCGGGAAGATCGTGAAGCGTGACGGGGTGCTCGTCGGTGTGGACCTCCCGAAGGTTCTCGACCGCGCGGAGCGGTCGGCAGCGGAGGTGCTCGCGCGCGTGCGCCAGGGCGCGCGTGCCCTTCCGCGGAAAGCCGCGACGGCGTTCCATCTGAAGGAGGCTCCGCGGATTGTGTAGTGACCGCCCCTGCCAGGGGCTAACGCGAGAGCGCCGGCCCGTGCTAGCAGAGAAGGCCCCATGAGCGACGCTCGACAGGTCTCCGGTGGGTGCCTCTGCGGCGCGGTCCGCTTCACCGTGACGCTCCCGACGCTCTTCTGCGGGCACTGCCACTGCGGCATGTGCCGGCGGAACCATGGCGCCGCGTACGTGACGTGGCTCGCGGTGCTCCAGCCTCAGGTCTCCGTCGACAGCGGCACCGATCTGCTCACCCGCTACCAGTCCTCGTCGCACGGGAGCCGCTCCTTCTGCAGCCGCTGCGGTAGCTCCTTGTTCTGCGTGTCGACCCGCCACCCCGACGTGGTCGACATCCCGCTCGCCAACATGGACGGTCCCATCGACCGACTCCCCGAGTCGCATATCTACTTCGACGATCGCGTCGCATGGGGCACGGTCGCCGACGAGCTCCCGCGCCTGGGTGGTCCGGGCGGTCTCGAACCCGTGCGATGAGGACGCTTCCCAGGAGCGGACTGAAGGGCGTGACCCCCGCGGCGCTCGGCTGGCTCGCCGGCGACTGGCTGGGGTCGAACGGCGAGGACCCGGTCGAGGAGCACTGGAGCCCGCTCCGCGGGAACACGCTCCAGGGCATGTTCCGGTGGGTGAAGGATGGCAAGGTCCACTTCTACGAGCTGATCGCGATCGAGCAGGAGGGGGAGTTCGTCCGCATGAGGATCAAGCACTTCCACCCCGGGCTCGTCGGATGGGAAGAGAAGGACCGTGCTCACGAGTGGGTGCTGGTTCGACTTGATGGTCAGGAAGCGGTCTTCTTCGAGCTGGACACGCCGGAGGCGCGCTGGGCGGTCTATCGGCTCGAGAGCCGGGATCGTCTGGTGTCCTACTTCATGCGAGAGGATGAGCCGGTCACCGACACGGGGATGTTCGAGTACACGCGTTGCGTCGGCGATTCCTTCGCGCCCGGGGAATCCCGCCTGATCGAGCTCTGGGAGCGGCACATGCGCTGCGAGTTCACGGAGCGAGATGCGGCCGCCACGGTTGCCACGATGTCGCGCGAGAACTACGTCAACCACGTCCCGGTCCTGACCGGTGGCCGGGGCGTCGAGGAGATGCTCGAGTTCTACGGCCGGCACTTCATCCCCCGGATGCCGGCGGACACCCGGATCACGCCCGTCTGCCGGACCGTCGGGCAGGGGCGGGTGGTCGACGAGATCATCTTCAGCTTCACCCACGACACGGAGATGGACTGGATGCTGCCGGGCGTGCCCCCGACGGGTAGACGCGTGGAGGTCGCCCTGGTGGTCGTCGTCCAGATTGCCGGGGACGAGATCGTCTGCGAGCGCATCTACTGGGACCAGGCGTCGGTCCTGGTTCAGATCGGACTGCTCCAGCCGTCGGGTCTGCCGGTGGCCGGGGTGGAAAGCGCCCGGAAGGTGCTCGACCCCGGCCTACCCTCCAACGGGCTGATCCGGCGGTCGACCAGGGCATCGTGAGCCATGCGCGCTCTCGGCTAGCTCTGCTGGCGCTCGCGCTCGCCGGCTGCGCCGGCGACGACCCGACGCCCATCCCGCAGGGCACCGGCTACCACCGCGTGCCGCGCTTCACCGGCCACCCCGCCACCGCGCGTCCCGTCGCCGCCGCGCCGATCCCGCAGCACCCGTTCATGGCCGCCAACGGCACCAGCAACATGCACGGCGACGCGTACGTGAGCGATACGCACGCGGCGAGCGGTCCTCTCGGCCACGACGTGGTCGTCACCACGACCGCGCGCGGCCTCCTGGGCGGCGAGTGCGCCTCGGTCACCTTCGACCGCCGGGGGCGCATCGTCACCGTGTGCGCCAGCGCGACGCGCATGCAGCTTCTCCTCCTGGACCCGCGCACGCTCCGCGAGCTGGCGCACTACGACCTCCCACGTCGCCCCTCGACCCGCAGCCTCAGCATCCGGAAGATCACGAGCGACACCTCGGGCGGCGCGTACTTCTACCTCGACGAGCGCGATCGCGCCGTCCTCGGCACGGCGGCCCGCCGCATCGAGGTGGTGTCCCCTGACGATGCCGCGTTCCGTCTCGAGCGCGCGTACGACCTGACCACGGTCGTCCAGCCCGACGACGGACTGACGGCGGTGCTGCCGGACTGGACGGGGCGCTACTGGTTCATCACGCGCCGGGGCGTGGTCGGCACGGTCGACCCGGAGAGCGGGCGGGTTCTGACTCATCCGCTCGCCGGCGAGGAGATCGAGAACTCCTTCGCCGTGGGCCCGGACGGCGTCTACATCGTCTCCGACCACGCCATGTACGGCTTCGGGGCGGCCGCGGCCACAGGGGCGCCCGAGATCCTGTGGCGCGAGACCTACGACCGCGGCACGCGCCGCAAGGTCGGGCAGATCGACCAGGGTTCGGGCACCACCCCGACCCTCCTCGGCGAGGAATGGGTCGCGATCGCCGACAATGCCGAGCCGCGCCTGAACGTGCTCGTGTACCGGCGAGGACGCGCCGTCTCGGGCGAGCGACTCGTCTGCAAGCTGCCGCTCTTCGCGCCGGGCGCCAGCGCGACGGAGAACACCTTCGTCGGCATCGACCGCGCGATGATCGTCGAGAACAACGCCGGCTACGATATCTTCCCCACCATGATGTTCGGCCGCACCAGCGCCGGGGGCGTGGCGCGCGTCGACCTCGACGACGACGGCCAGGGTTGCCACGTGGTGTGGGAGAGCCGGGAGATCTCGCAGACCACGGTGCCGAAGCTCTCGCTCGGCAATGGCCTCCTGTACCTCTACACGAAGCTCCCGGACGCGCCCTGGTGGACGGACGCGTACTACCTGACCGCCGTCGACTTCCGCAGCGGCGAGACGGTCTACAAGGCGCTCACCGGGACCGGCCTCGGGTACGATAACCACTGGGCGCCGATCACGATCGGGCCGGACCGCACGGCGTACGTGGGAACCCTGCGCGGGCTGCTGGCCCTCCGGGACGGCGAGCGCTAGCTCACGGCATCGTGCCGACCGTCGTCCGCGTTCCGGAGGGCGGGACGGGCGGCGCGGGGTCGCCGGGGGCGCAGAGCGTGCTGAGCGGCACGCACACGGGGCCGCCACAGCACGTGTTCGTCTCGCAGACGTAGCCCTCGGGGCAGCCGAACTGGCTGTCCTGCAATCCGGCCTGGCAGCGGAAGGTATCGCTGCACGCGACGGGCACGCCGCAGAAATGCTGCCGCCGGCTCAGCGTGAAGCAGCTGCAGGTGCCACTCTCGTGACAGGTGCCCGGATAGTGTCCGCACGTCCCGCCGTGCAGCTGTCGATCACGGCCGGGAGGCAGATCTCCGCTCCGACGTTGCGGAGGAGGTCTTCCTGCCCACCGCCGAAGGCGTCGACGACCTCGTGGCGCTTCGGCGTCGCGCTGTCGCACTCGATGCGGTAGCAGCTGAATCCGCGATCGAGCGACGCGGCCGAGAACGACGGCCCCGTGAAGGCCGGCTGCGCCGAAGTCACCCGGACCGGCGTGCAGAGCGTCTTGGTCCGGCCGATCACGCGGCAGTTCCTTCCCGCGAAGTCGGGAACCAGCGCCTCCAGCTGCAGGACCGCGCTCGGAGGTAGGCGCGGTGTCCGCGAGGTGTGGCACTTGAGCGCGGTGAACTCCTGGGCGGAGGCGGACGCAGCCAGCAAGCAAGCGAACAGCGCCAGTCCCGGACGTCCCATCGAACCCTCCTCCTCCGACCGCCTTCG
>DATHMJ010000104.1:0-2324 GCA_035487215.1 Gemmatimonadales bacterium | reverse complement strand
GATCACGCAGGGGTTGTTCTGCGTTTGCTGGAACACCGCCGGCTGCGTCGTATCCAGGTTGAGGGCGATCGGCACCGCCTCCGCATCGAGCGGAAGACTGCTGAGAGCCAGCACGAGTAGACCGCTGAGCACGACCCGACGATTCATGTCATTCCCCTCCGGGCGAATCGTTACGCACATCGAATGCCATTCGTGCCCGTAACGGCCAAGCCATCGAGAACACGGCACCTCGACCCCGCCGTCGAGCCGTCACGTCGAACGACGCCGGGAAATTGGTGTCTCCATCAGGGAGATTCATTCGCGGTCATTCCCCTTGACATCGCGCGTCCCACTTCCTAGAGTGCGTGCCCTCGTGTGCGATCGCTGGTCGTGCTCGAGCTTGCAGCGTATGCAGATCTGCATAAGGGGATGCCAAAATGACTTGGACACGATTCGTCGTCGCCACGTTGCTGACCTCCCTGTTGATCGGCACGGGCACGCCCGCGAGCTGGGCCGCCGACACATCGCCGGCCGACGAGCCGGCCGGCGCCGGCGCTACCGCGGCCGCCGCGGTCAGTGACGTGTTCTACGTGCCCGGCAAGGCCATCGTCTGCGGCGTCAGCGGGGTGCTCTGGGTCGCGACGATGGCGGTGACCCTCGGCGCGCTCTACGACGAGGCCGCCAATTTCGTGAAGGGCGGCTGCGGGGGCCGGTGGGTTCTGACGGGCGAGGACATCAAGCCCGCGAAGTCGTACTAGCGAGCGCTCTCCCGCTCGAGCCCGTACTGCTTGGCCTTGCGCGCGATGGTGGACTGGGTGACACCCAGGTACTTCGCGGCGAGAGCCTGGGTCTTGTAGCGCGTGAGCGCGTCCCGCAGGAGCTGGCTCTCCACCTTCTGAAGCGCCTTCCGGAGGGTGGGGGCGCTCTCCGCCTGGGCCGCCGACGCTTCGCCCGCCAGCCGGAGCAGGGCCCGAGGCAGGTCGGCGACGTCGATCGTGTCGCCGGTAGTCGTGACCATGAGCCGCTCGACCAGGTTCAGCAGCTCGCGCACGTTACCGGGGAACGGATAGCGCGACAGCGCCCGGAGCGCCTCGGGCGTGATACCCCGCCGACGCTTCACCTTTCGCTCCAGGCGTGAGAGCGTCAGCTCCACGAGCCGTGGGATGTCTTCCGCGTGGTCCCGGAGGGGCGGAACCTGCAGGCACAGCACGTCCAGCCGATAGAAGAGATCGCCTCGGAAAGTGCCTGCGGCGATCATCGCGGCGAGATCCCGGTTGGTGGCGGCGATGATCCTCACGTCGGGTCGCTTGGGCTTGATCGCCCCTACCGCCCACACCTCCCCGTCTTCCAGGAAGCGGAGCAGCTTGACCTGGAGACCCAGCGGCAGGTCCCCGATCTCGTTCAGAAGGAGCGTACCCTTGTGGGCCAGCTCGACCAGCCCGACCTTGCCCTTGGAGTCCGCCCCCGTGAACGCGCCCTTCGCGTAACCGAACAGCTCCGCCTCCATCAGCCCTTCGGGTATCGCCCCGCAATTCACCTCGAGGAAGGGCCCCCCGTTCCGTGCCGACGCCTGGTGGATCAGGCGGGCAAACAACCCTTTCCCGGCCCCCGTCTCGCCGAGCAGGAGCACGGTCGAATCCACCGCGGCGTACTGGAGCGCCGTGTCCCGCACGCTCGCGAGGGCCGGGCTCTGGGCCACGATGTCGTCGAGCTGCACCTCGCGGCGGGTCGCAATCGCGAGGGTGGACCGCGAGTTCTCGGCCAGCTCGACCGCATCCCGCAGCCGGCTCATCACCTGTCCCATGCCGGTGATCTCACGGAGCGTGATCACGACGTAGGCCAGCTGCCCGTCGGGGGACGAGATCGGCACCCCCGAGACCAGCACCTTTCGATCGGTCCGGAGCGTCTGGATGGTCGACACCGCGACGCGGCCAGCGGCCACCTCACCGCTGATGGACCAGTCGAAGTCGCGGTCCACGCCCAGCTCGTGAACCGGACGCCCGGCAGCCTTTCTCGGATCGAACCCCAGGAGCTCGCCGGCCACCCGGTTGCCATGAAGGAGGCTCGAGTTGGGATTCAGGATGCACAGCCCCTCCCCAGCCCCATCGACCATTGCCTCCAGGATCTCGAGCCGAGATCCGGACGGGGTCAGGATGCCAGACAGATCGGACGCGGGGGCATCACTCCCCGCGCTCATGTCGATCGCCACGCGTTCCTCCGGTTTTCCCAGGGTTGCCAAGCCGCTACCCTTAGGTAGCACGTCGGATGCCAGATCGGAACCGCGCCCGTTCGTACCAATGACAGGAGTATTTAGTCGACGTCGCGAGACGATCGGAGCACAACTG
>DATHMJ010000103.1:0-3534 GCA_035487215.1 Gemmatimonadales bacterium | reverse complement strand
GCCGACCAAGCGGAAAGTGGTGCACGGCGTCGCTGTGGCGCCGGATGATCGGTATGCCTTCATCTCGGTGGAAGGGATCGGCTCCGAGCCGGGCACCGTTGAAGTGGTGGACCTCCGCAGCCTGGAGACCGCCGCGACGGTCGACGTGGGGTCGATGGCCGGCGGCATCGATGTGTGGAAGGAGGAGTAGCCGTCGCCCTCAGCTCGCGGAGTCGAGCGTCTTGCTGCGCCAGACCGAGAGCGCCACCGATCCGACGAGTGTCCCGATGATCACGACCAACGAAATGCCGATCGGGATATGAACCCAGTGGCTCAGGGCCATCTTGAAGCCGACGAACACCAGGATCAGCGCCACCCCCGGCTTTAGGTAAGCGAACCGATCCATCGCGCCCGCGACGACGAAGAAGAGTGCGCGGAGGCCCAAGATCGCGAACACGTTCGAGCTGAAGACCAGGAACGGATCGCGGGTGACCGCAAAGACGGCGGGAATGCTGTCGATCGCGAAGACCAGGTCGGACCATTCGACCACTAACAGCACGAGGAACAGCGGCGTGGCCAACCGATGCCCGCCCGCGCCCGTCGTGAAAAATCGGGACCGGTCGTAGCTCGTCGAAAACGGCAGCACCCGTCGCGCCAGCCGCACCACCGGATTTTTCTCCGGCTCGATCTTTTCGTCCTTCTGGGTCCATACCCGGATCCCCGTGACGATGAGAATCCCCCCGAACACCCAGATGATCCACTCGAACTGCTGAAGCAGCAGCGAGCCCAAAGCGATCATGATGAATCGCAGCAGGATCGCGCCGAGGATGCCCCACTTCAGCACCTTGGGCTGCGCCTCGGCCGGCACGCAGAAGTAAGAAAAAATCAGGATGAAGACGAAAAGATTGTCGACGCTGAGCGACAGCTCCACCAAATACCCGGTGTAGTACTCGAGCGCCGCTCGGCTGCCCTCCTGCCAGAACACGCCGACGCCAAACACGAGAGCCAGCGCCACCACGCCGGCACTCCACCGCACGGCTTCGCCGAAGCTGAGCACATGGGCGCGCCGGTTGAGCACGCCCAGATCGACGGCCAGGAGCACCGCGACCAGGGCCGAGAACCCGAGCCAGAGGACCGGGTGGAAGGTTCCCAATCAGCGACCCGCGGCCATCGCTTCGAGGCGCGCCACCCGTTCTTCCGTCGGCGGGTGTGTGCTGAACAGCTTGAGCAGGCCGCCGCCCTGGGCCGCGAGCGGGTTCACCTGGGCCAACGGTGCCACGGCCGGAGCCACCTGCATCGGGATTCGGTGTGCGAACGCATCGAGGCGTCGAAGCGCGTTGGCCAACGGGAGCGGCCGGCCCAGAATTTCGGCCCCGACCCGATCGGCTTCGAACTCCCGCTGGCGGGAGATGGCGAACTGGATCAGCATCGCTCCGATCGGACCGAGCAGCACGAGTGCAAGCTCGAGCGCCGGCGGGCCCCGGTCATCGCTGCGCCCGCCCCCGAACATGAGCAGATAGGGCAGGTTGGAGATCGCGCCCGCGATCGCGGCCGCCACGGTGGAGAGCAGCATGTCGCGGTTCTTCACGTGCGCCAGCTCGTGCGCCAATACACCCTCCAGCTCCTCCTGCGGCATGTACTTCAGAATGCCGGTTGTCACGGCGACAACGGCATGATTCGGATTCCGGCCGGTGGCGAACGCGTTGGGCTGCTCATGCGGGGCAACCGCCACGACCGGCATCGGCAGCCCCGCCCGACGGCGAAGCCGATCGACCATCGCGTACAGCTCGGGGGCCTGTTCCGGCCCGACCACCTTCGCGCCGTACATGCGCAGGACCATGCGGTCCGAGAAAAAGTACATCACGAAGTTGAAGAGCCCGCCGAACGCGAGCGCCAGCACGAGTCCCTGAGACCCTCCCAGCATTTGGCCCGCCATCAGGAACAGGCCCATGAGGCCGCCCATCAGGACGAACGTCTTGACGTTGTTCATGAACTCCCCCCAAAAAGACGAGCGAGACCTTCGTCCGCTGCCCCAATGGCAACATGGACGAAGGTCTCGCTCTGAATGCGTGGGCTTTCGCCTCCGCTTCCTGCCGGACCGTGCCCGCTAGGCGGACAGTCTTGACGATCCGGGTGTCCGCCCCTCGGGCGGATGAGCTACTCCCCTTCTATGCGGAAAGCTAGACCCTGGTGGCGCGAGCGTCAACGGCGCGGCCCAGACCCGCGGGCCCGAGCAGACTCGGCCAGAGGATGGCGCCGGGAAGCGCCACGCACAGCTCCACGAAGCGGAACGCGGCCGACGCGGCCAGCGCTTCCGTCGGGGGAATGCCGTAAAGGTGCTTGAGCAGGAGGACCAGCCCTCCGTCGGCCACGCCCAATCCCCAGTAGGTGAATGGAAGCCGGTAGAGCACGAGCGCGATCGGCGCGACGACGAGCAGCATCGACAGCGTGATCCGCGTACCGATCGCCTCCGACACCGTCGCCATCATGAGGATGATCATGCCGATCTCGACCAGCGACAGGCCGAAGACGAGGAGCAGCGTGGCCGGGTGGCGGCGGTGGGCGTAGTACGCGTCGCCGAAACGACGAAGGACACCACTCCATCGCGCCTGTTGGAACCGTTCGCACCACGTCCGAATCCAGCGATGCAACGGCCGGCTCATGGGCAGCAGCAGGGCGACGAGCGCCACGCCCACGAGCCCCGCGGCCAGCAGCCCGAACCGCTCGAGCCGGGCCGAGCCGCTGAAGGCGTACAGCACCGCCAGGAGGTTCGCGATTACCAGCGTCGCGACGCCCAACAACCGTTCCATCACGATCGAGGCGCTCACCTCGGGAATGAGGTTACGGCCACGGCCCAAGGCGACCGCGCGCAACATGTCGGCCCCGATGGACGCCGGAAGCAAGAACGACGCGGCGTAGGACGCGAGGTATGCCCGGATACAGACGTCCAAGGGCAGTTTGTCCGTTTGAATGCGAACGAGAGGGTACCACTTCGCCGCTTGGAGGAATCGGTCACATACGAGAATGAACATCGCGAGCACGAGGCCGCCCGGATTCGCCCTCAACAGGTAGCCGAGGGCGTCGCCCACGTCGACTTGGCTGATGAGCGCGATCATCAGGGCCGCTGTCACGAGCCCGCGGATGATCCTGGTGTTGCGACTCTGAACGGGGTAAAGAGCGACCGGTTGGCTCACGGCTGGCGGACCATGCCTCCCCCTGAACGAGCTTAGAGTGTTGGACTTAGGTCATAGGCAAACCACCACTCTTCCAGAGGAAAACTCGCCAATGGGGAGCGCGACCTTCTGCGACCCAGATCACTCCCAATTCGCCAAAACTGTCCACGTGACGCGGCTCACCCGTGTCCCGCTGGGGAAATGCGCGGCAAAATCGGCGCGAAACCCGGCCGCGTGGTGTTCGAGGTATCGATCGAGGTCGCTCGCGTTCGCGGCGTGGTAGGAGGTGCGAAGCGTCGTCGGCCCCGCGCGCTCGAAGCGAACCCGGCGAAAGCAACCGGTCGCGTGGATTTCCGGGATGTGCTTGCCGGTCATGTAGCGG
>DATHMJ010000102.1:0-3308 GCA_035487215.1 Gemmatimonadales bacterium | reverse complement strand
AGGCCTCGCCAATCTGTTCCGCCCCGCCAACCAGACGGTGGCCGTCGTCCTCGCGCTCGGGTTCGGTGCGTTTCTGCTCAGCACGCTGTTCCTGGTGCAGCACAACCTGCTGCGGGGCCTCGAAACCAGCGGCGGGCCCCGGCGACCCAACCTCCTGTTGCTCGACATCCAGACCGATCAGGCGCCGGCCGTGGCGCGAGAGCTCGAAACGCGCGGGCTTCCGGAATACGGTCCGGTCCCCATCGTTCCCATGCGGATTCTCTCGGTCAAAGGCGTGCCGGTGGCGCAGCTCCTGGCCGACTCCGCCCCTGCCCCGCGCGCCCGCGGCCAGCGCGGAAATCGAGGCGAGCCGTCCAACGCGTGGGCGCTCCGCCGAGAGTACCGGAGCACCTATCGGGACACGGTCGTCGCGTCCGAGCGGATCATCGCGGGCGCGTGGACCACGGCGACAACGCAATCCGGAGCGGACCAACCCGCGTCAGCCCCGCCGGGCGCGACCTCGCCGGCCTCGATCTCGGTGGAGCAGGATCTCGCGGGTGAGCTGGGAGTGGGCGTGGGCGACGAGATTGTGTGGGACGTCCAGGGCGTCGCCATTCCATCCAGGGTGACCAGTCTGCGCGAGGTCGATTGGGCCCGCTTCGAGCCGAACTTCTTCGTCGTCTTCGCTCCCGGCAGGCTGGAGAAAGCACCCCAAACGCTGATCGCGCTCACCCGGATCGACGATCCGGCGGCGAGAGGACGGTTTCAGCGCGAGCTGGTGGAGCGCTTCGCCAACCTTACCGCGATCGACCTCGCGCTGGTTCAGGAGCAGATCGAGCGACTGGTGGCGCGGGTGTCACTCGCGATCCGATTCATGGCCGGGTTCAGTCTGGCCGTCGGTGCGCTGGTGCTGGTCGGCGCCGTCGCCACGACGCGGCTGCAGCGCCTGCGCGAGTCGGTGCTGCTCCGGACGCTCGGCGCTACGAAGCATCAGATCGTCCGCATCGCGGTGGCCGAGTATCTGGCGCTCGGCCTTCTGTCGTCCGTGACGGCCGTCGTGCTGGCCACCGCCACGGGTTGGGGACTGGCGCATTGGTACTTCGATGCCCGGTTCTGGCTGCCCTGGGGGCCGCTCGCCGCGCTGGTTGGCGCCGTCGTGGTGCTCACCGTCGGGGTCGGTCTGTGGACGACGCGAGAGGCGGTTCAGCGGCCGCCGCTCGAGGTGCTCCGGGTGTAAATTCCTCCGCCCCTTCCACCAGGGAAACGCATGCTCGGTATCGACCTCAGCGGAAAACGGGCGCTCGTGGCCGGCGTGTCGGACGACGGGGGTTTCGGGTTTGCCATCGCCAAGGCGCTCGCGGAGGCCGGCGCCTCGATTTGCGTCGGGAGCTGGCCACCGGCGCTCGGCATTTTTCTGAAGCTCCTGGAGCGCGGAAAAATGGAGGAGTCGCTTCGGCTCGCGGATGGCCGGAAGCTGACTTTCGAGCGGATCTATCCCCTCGATGCCGCCTTCGACACGCTGGCCGACGCGCCAGCGGACGTCCGGGAGAACAAGCGCTACAAGGAGCAGGGCGACTTCAGCGTCGCCGGCATGACCGAACGCCTCCGGCAGGACTTCGGAAATCAGGGGCTCGACATCGTGGTCCACAGCCTGGCCAACGGGCCCGAGGTCAAGAACCCGCTCCTCGAGACGAGCCGGGCCGGCTACCTGTCCGCGCTGAGCGTGAGCGCCTACAGCAACGTCTCCCTGGTCCGGCATCTCGCGCCGCTCATGCGCCCGGGTGGCGCGTTCCTGTCCCTTACCTACATGGCCAGCGAGCGCGTGATCCCGGGCTACGGTGGCGGGATGTCCAGCGCGAAGGCGGCGCTCGAATCCGACGCCCGGGCGCTGGCGTACGAGGCGGGGCGCAAGTGGGGCGTGCGGGTGAACGTCATCTCCGCGGGCCCGTGGGCATCGCGCGCGGCGTCGGCCATCGGCTTCATCGACTCGATGATCGCCTACACCAGCGCCAATTCACCGATCCCGGGTCCGATCACGGCCACCGACGTCGGCAACACCGCGGCGTTTCTCCTCAGTCCGCTCGCGGCCGGAATCACAGGGAGCGTGGTCTACGTCGATAAGGGCTACCACGCCATGGGTATGGCGGTCGCCCCGCCGGCGCCGACCGCGTGAACCGGAGCGTCAGTGTATGGATGAGCTGATCAGTCGCGCTGATGGCCCCACGTGGCGACTCACGCTCAATCGGCCCGCTCGCCGCAACGCGCTCACGCCCGCGCTGGCCCGCGCCTTGGCCGCCGAGATCGAGCGCTTGGGCACCCAGGAAAGTGCGAGAGTGATTCTGTTGGAGGGGGGAGCGGGTCACTTCTGCGCGGGCCTCGACCTCCGGTGGCTCGAGACGCTCGGCGCCACGCCCTCGCGCGACGATATCCAGCGCGGCCTGCGCCAATTCCAGTCTGCCATTCTCGCGATCGTGCGATCGCCGCTCCCGGTGGTCGCCGTCGTCCGCGGCACGGCCGCCGGGTTCGGCGTCGACCTTGCCGTCGCCTGCGACACCCGCCTTGCGGGCACCAGTGCCAACTTCACGTCGGCCTTCTCCCGCATGGGGCTGGTCCCGGACGGCGGCTCGACCTACGGGTTGCCCCGCCTGATCGGTGACGGAGCCGCGCTCCGGTTCCTGCTCGCGAGCGAAACGGTGAACGCACAGTCGGCGCTTCGGTGGGGGTTGGTGGACGAAGTCGTGGAAGACAGCGATCTCGACGCCCGTTCCGGCGCGCTCGCCGGCGCGCTCGCGGCCAACGCGCAAGGCAGCCTTGCCTCCATCAAGCGCCTCTGCCGCGCCGACGAGCTGGCCGGCCTGGCCCGCGCCCTCGAGGCCGAAGGCGAAGCCCAAACCGACGCCTTCCTGAGTCCGGAGTTCCAGCGGCGGCTCGCCGCGTTTCTCGCCCGAAGCGCGCGGGATCAGGGAGCCCGGTGACCGATCGTCCAATCTTTATCGCGGATCTGCTCGCCGGCCGAGTGGCGCTCGTGACCGGCGGTGGCACCGGCATTGGATTCGGCATCGCCACCTGCCTCGCTCAAGCCGGTGCGACCGTCGCCATCGCGAGTCGAAAACCCGAGCACTTGGAGCCCGCCGTCGCCAGTCTCACGCAGCTCGGTCGGCCCGCGTTGGCCGTGGCGGCGAATGTGCGCGAGCCCGAATCGGTCCGGCAGATGATCGAGCGGGTGACGGGAGAGCTGGGCCGGCTGGACATCCTGGTCAACAACGCGGCGGGGAACTTCTATGCGCCGTCCGCGACGCTCTCGGCCAATGCGTGGCGCGCGGTCGTGG
>DATHMJ010000101.1:0-2039 GCA_035487215.1 Gemmatimonadales bacterium | reverse complement strand
GGTCCGCACCGGGCCGCATCGCACTCGTGCTGAACAGCTGGGCCTTCCTCACCCCGGCCCAGACGCCGAACGTCTCGTTCGACAACAGCTTGTTGTACCAGTTCAAGGTCGACAACACCGGAGACGCCAAGGAAGACAAGGTCATCCAGATCACGTTCAACGGCACGGGCTCGAGCCAGACGGTGTCGGTGCGTGGCCCGATCGCGCCGCCGGTGCAAGGCGCGATGGGCAACAAGGTGGCGACGATTACTCCCGTGGTGACGGGGTTAGTGAACACCGTCCTCGGCGACGCCAATGGAATCCAGGTGTTCGCCGGCCCGCGCGATGATCCCTTCTTCATCGACCTCGAAGCGGCCTTCTGCATCCTGCCCGACCGGAAGCCAGTCACGGGTCCGTTGGCGACCGCCTGCGCCCTCACAGCGCATCCATCGGCTCCGTTCTACTTCCGTCCCGCCGGACAGGCGGTCGACTACGTGAAGGGATTCAACGTGCTCTCGATCGTCATCGAGCTTCCCAGCTCGATGATCGAGAACGGCGCGCCCGGCAAGCTCGGCATCTGGGGCACGATCAGCCGCTAAGGCAACAGACACTCACTCGAGGAACGATACGATGACCTTCGGGACTCTCTTTGGGCGGCGCGGCCGCTCCGCCGCGCTCGGAGCGATGGTGCTGGTTGCGATCGCCACCGGATGCAGCGACAACAACGCGCTTTCCCCGACCGACCCGGCCACGATGCGCACGTACGACCAGGTGCAGCGTCTCGGCAATCCGCTCATCAGCGAGGTGCTGCTGGAGAAGCGAGACCATCCGCTGCACGGCTCCATCGGTCCCGATCAGGACGTGGCGCTGATCGGAACGCAGGTGGCTGCCTTCGTCACCAACGTGGCTGGGCGCTCTTCGTCCTACGCGGGCGTGCTCGGCAGCGTGCTCCTACCCGACATGCTGATCGTGCAGACCGACAAGGACCCGGGCACGGCCGGCTGGCTCAACTGGGTGGGTGTGCCGCCGCTCGCCAACGGATGGGGCGGGCGGAAGCTCTCCGACGACGTCACCGATCTCGCCCTGCTGGCGGTGTTCGGCGACCCGTTCGGGCTGGACCCTTCGGGGGCCCAGGGCAAAGCGGCCCTTACGACGGATAACGTGAGCTTCGATTCGCAGGTCTCGACCACGTTCCCGTACCTCGGCGCGCCGAACTAGGGCTCGAACGATGCTGCGCCGAACGACCGTCATCGTCAGCACCCTGATGGTGGGGGCGGGGGTGGCCGCATCAGCGGTCACCCTCGCGCGGGTTGGACGCGCCCCGACCCGGCCGGCCGCGCGCGTGCGGTCCGAAGCCCAAGTGCGGGACCTGGACATCGCGTTCTATCAAGCCCGGATCGTTCGCGATCCGCTGGGTGCCCGGGATCGCGCCCAGCTCGCGGGACTCTATCTCCAGCGAGCCCGCGAGACCGGCGACAACCAGGACCTCGTGCGCGCGGAGGAGACCGCGCGTGGTTCACTCGCCAACCGGCGCGCGCGAAACGGCAAGGCGCTGGCGGTGCTGGTGAACGCGCTCCTCTCCGAGCACCGCTACGCCGACGCGCTCGCGGCGGCTCGGGATCTCGCAGCCCTGGAGCCGGACGCTCGCGCGGTGCAGGCTCTGCTCGCGGAAATCCAGATGGAGCTGGGCTTGTACGACTCGGCCCGAGCCACGTTCGCGCCGCTCGCGAGCTGGACCCGCGATCTCGCCGTGGCGCCTCGGATCGCGCGCTGGCTCGAGATCGAGGGGAAGACCGACGAGGCCCATGCCGTGCTGCTGCAGGCGCGGGACAACGCCCTCAAGCTGCACGCGCTGCCGGCGGAGCAGGCGGCATGGTTCCACCTCCGCGTCGCGGATCTGGCCCTCCGCAACGGGCGCCTTGGCGAAGCGGAACGGAGCCTGGCGGCGGGACTCGCCGCGCATCCAGGCGACTACCGCGTGCTGGGTCTCTTCGCCCGATTGGCGGCGGCGCGCCACGACTGGCGCGGCGCGATCGGGTGGGGCGAGCAGGCCATCGCCA
>DATHMJ010000100.1:0-7333 GCA_035487215.1 Gemmatimonadales bacterium | reverse complement strand
CGAGCAACCCGAAGATGAACGCGCCGACGGGACGAAACGCCAGCGTGACCGTGATGGAGAGCGCGATGGCGGCGTCGGTGGTATGGAAGTCCTTCGCGATGGCGGTAAGGGCGAAGGCGACGAGGAAGAAATCGAAGGCGTCGAGCGTCCATCCGAGGAAGGCGGCGAGGACGGCGGCCCCGGCGGACGCGGTCGAAGGGGGTGAAACCGGAGTTGGAGCGGGGGCGGCAGACATCATCGCGTAGGAGTGTAGGTTGCCCGGCGGGACGCCGCCAATGGCTTTAGACTTCCGGCATGCCGGTCCCCGCCCCACTCGCAGGCCCTCCGTCGGCCCAGCCGCGCCGGTTCGGGTTCGAGACCCGCATGCTCCACGCGGGCCACATTCCGGACGCCGAGGTCGGGGCGCGGGCCGTTCCGATCTACCAAACGACCTCGTTCGTCTTCGACGATCCCGAAACCGCCGCGCAGTTGTTCGAGCTGAAGCAGTACGGCAACATCTACACCCGTATCGCCAACCCGACCACCGCGGTCTTCGAGGAACGGGTCGCGTCGCTCGAGAACGCCACCGGCGCGGTCGCGACGGCGAGCGGCATGGCCGCGCAGTTCGTCACCTTCATGACGCTGCTGGAGCCCGGGGACGAGCTGGTGGCGTCGGCCCACCTCTACGGTGGGTCGGTCACTCAACTGACGCACACGCTGCGGAAGCTCTCGATCGAGGTGCGCTTCGTCGACCCGAACCGCTTGGACGAGTGGGAGCGGGCGATCGGCCCCAAGACCCGCGCCCTGTACGGCGAGACGATCGGCAACCCGCGCGGCAGCATCCTGGATCTCGAGCCGCTGGCCGCGCTCGCGGCCGACCGGCGGATCCCGCTGATCGTGGACAATACGTTCGCGACGCCGTGGTTCTGCCGACCGATCGACTGGGGCGCGACGATCGTCCTCCACTCCGCCACCAAGTTCCTGGGTGGCCACGGCACCAGCATCGGGGGTGTGCTCGCGGAATCGGGGCGGTTCGACTATTCCAGCTACCGGACGATCGCGGAGCCGTCGCCGGCCTACCACGGACTCAATTTCTACGAGAACTTCGGTCACTACGGGTTCCTGATGAAGGCGCGGGCCGAGACGGTGCGCGACACGGGCGCGTGTCTCTCGCCGATGAACGCGTTTCTGCTCTTGCAGGGCGTGGAGACGCTCAGCGTGCGGATGGAGCGGCACGTGAGCAACGCGCTCGGCGTGGCGCGCTTCCTCGACCAGCATCCGGCGGTCGCATGGGTGGAGTACGCGGGACTGCCGAGCCACCCGCAACACGCGCTGGCCTGCAAGTATCTGGGCGGACGGCCGGGCGCGGTGTTCGCGTTCGGCATCAAGGCCTCCGAGGCCGATGCACGGGCGGCCGGGGCTCGCTTCATCGAGGCGCTCCAGGTGTTCTCCCACCTCGCCAACGTGGGCGACGCCAGGAGCCTGGTGATCCACCCCGCGTCTACGACGCATCAACAGCTGAGCGACGAGGAGCTGGCCCGTGGTGGCGTCGCCCCGGAGATGATCCGGCTGTCCGTCGGACTCGAAACGTTGGAGGATCTGCTGTGGGACCTGGATCAGGCCCTGCGTGCGACATCTGGCTGAACACCGGGCTCACCGACGACCAGCGCCGCCGGTTTCAGAGCGTCGACACCATCCGGCGGTTGCTGCGCACCAGCCGGACCGTTGCGATCGTCGGCCTCAGCACGCAGCCGGCCAAGGCGAGCCAGTTCGTGGGCACGTATCTTCAGCACGAGGGCTACCGGATCGTGCCGGTCAACCCCCGGGCGCGCGAGATTCTGGGTGAGCCGGCCTACCCGGATCTCGCCAGCGTGCCATTTCGAGTGGATGTTGTAGACGTATTCCGGGCCGGCCCCGAATGCCTCGGCGTAACGGAGCAAGCGATCAGCGCGGGGATTCCCGCCATCTGGTTTCAGCTCCGGATCGACGCGCTGGACGCCGCGGAGCGGGCCGCCGCCGCGGGGCTGCACGTGGTGGTCGATCGCTGCATGAAGATGGAGCACGGCCGTTGGGGTGGAACGCTCCACTGGGCCGGCATGAATACCGAGCTGGTGACCGCGCGGAAGCGCCGTCCGCTCTCACGACCGGAGGTGACATGATCCCGATGCTGCCGTTGATCTCGCTGGTCGTCTCCCTGGTCGCGAGCGACTCCGACGCCCAGGCCGTGATCGCGAAGTTCAAGGAGAAGGACCCCAACCTCAAGAAGGTGTTCGCGGAGGCGTATGGATACGTCGTGTTCCCGACGGTCGGGAAAGGCGGGATCGGGATCGGCGGCGCGCGGGGCAAGGGCTACGTCTACGAACATGGTGAGTTGATCGGCCGCTCGACGCTCACCCAGGTGACGATCGGCTTGCAGCTGGGCGGCCAGGTCTACAGCGAGGTGGTGTTCGTGCGGGACAAGGACGCCATGGACAGCTTCAAGCGGGGGCGGCTCAAGCTCGACGGCCAGGCCTCCGCAGTTGCCGTGACAGCGCGCGCCGCCGTGGATGTAGGCTATCGGAACGGTGTCGCGATCGTCACGATGGCCAAAGGCGGCCTGATGTACGAGGCCGCCGTCGGAGGCCAGAAGTTCTCGTTCGATCCGCTCTGACCCGGGCGCGCCGCGGGTAGCACCCGCGGCGCACATCGCGGCTCATCGCACCGGACCGGTCCGTTCCGCGCGCACCGTGTCACCCTCGCTTCGTACGAGCACCATTCTGGGCTTCCCTGCCCGGGCGTTCTCCACGGTGACGCGCTCGAGCGTCTCCAGCGAAAACGTCGAATCGTCCAGCGCGATCAGCGGACGGGCCGGGTACGGGATCCGGCGAAAGACCAAGCCGCCGTCTTTCACCGTGAGCGTCCGTTGCCCGTAGGTGCCGGCGTACCGGGCCAGCAACGCCGGTGGTACCTTGTGCGGCTTGGCGCGGGCGTTGACGACGTCGGCCGTGAGCGCCAGTGTACGCTTCCGCGCAGGATCCGCGGCACGCGAGGCCAGGGCCTTGAGCGCCAGCGCGTGGGCCGCGTCGAGGGCGCCTTCCGGCGCCACCACCACGTCCGGCTGCACGCCCACCCGTTCCCACTCTTTCCCGGTAGCCGGGTCCATCACCCGCGTGTAAGAGATGGACGCCACGAATCCGTGACCCACGTCCACGAAGGCGTTGTTGTGCCCCGCCCCGGCAGTCCGCTCCCCGACCACCGTCGCCCGCCCCAGATTGTGGAGGACGAAGGTAAAGTCCTCGCCGGCCGAGGCGGTGCCTCCGCTCGTCAGAATGAACAGGGGAATGTCGGGCCGACGGGTGCCCGTGACCTTCGCGAGGGTCCAGCGGACGGCCGAGTCGCCCGCGGAACGATTCACGATCTTGAGACTGGGCACGGAGTCGGGCCCGGTGAAATGACTCAGGATCCAGTTACTCATCTCGCCGCTTCCGCCCGGCATCTGGCGGAGGTCGAAGATCATGGCGTCGGTCCGCTCCAGGAACGCCAGCGCGGCGTTGGCCGCCGCGATCGCCTCCGGCCCGTCGTCGAAACCGCGGACCTCGAGATAGCCGACATTCCCCTCGAGCCGAGCGGCGCGCTCCAGCCCGAAATTCCGCGCCCGCATCTCGGCCAGCATCTCCGGCGTCGGAGCGGGCTCGTCCTCGGGCTGCGCTCCCGGCAGTGTCGGGTGTGGCGTGGGCAGGTGGCCGGTGCCGGGATGGAAGGCCGGGAAACCGGGGGCAAATTGAACGCCCAGGTGCCGATCGCCGTTCACCGACTGGAGATCCTCGCCCAACGCATTGGCGAAGGCGTTGACGTCGGTGAGCCGGTCGTACGCTCCGCCCGTCAGGCGGTCGCGCAGGTGCCGCGCGATGAGGCGCCCGGTGTCCGCGTCGACGTAGAGCTGCTCCAACGCCGCCGTGAGCGTGTCGACGACGTCTTTCCGCAACGCGGCATCGACCACGGGGGCGGGGGCTGCCGCCGGGCCGGGGCGCATGGTATGCTGTGCGGCTGCGCCCGCGGGCGCCAGCAGGAGCAGGAGACCGAGGCTGATGGCTCGGCCACGATGAGAGTGGGACACGCGCACCTCCGGTTGCGGGAGCAGGGGCCCGGGGATGGACCCGGGCACGGCTGTAATTGTATACGATTTTTGTATCCGATATGTTTCATTCCATGACGTCGGCCACCCCACCGTCCTTTCGGCCCCGCGCCGCCGCCCCGGTCTACGCCCGGCTCCGCGACCTCATCATCCGCGGCCGCCTCGAGCCCGGGGCGCGCGTCACCGAGGATGCCATCGCCCTGAGCCTCGGCGTGAGCCGCACCCCGGTTCGGGAAGCCATGCAGCGCCTCGTCCGCGACGGCCTGCTGGTGCCCGTGGACGGACACGGCGGCGGTCGCACGCGGCTCTGGGTATCGCCGATGGACGCCGCTACGCTCGACCAGCTCTATCGCATCGCCGGCGCGCTCGAGGGACTCGCCGCCCGCAATGCCGCCACGCTCCCCCCGGCCCGGCGCGCCACGCTTGCCCGCCGTCTCGGGAGCGCCGAACGGGCGTTTCAGGCGGCCGCCGCCCGCCGGCCGCTCGACTACGACCGGCTGTTCGAGCGGCACGACGCCTTCCACCGCACGCTGGTGAGCGCCACGGCCGGCACCGAGCTGAAGGCGCAGCTGGAGAGCATTCGTCCACGGGTGGATCGCTACGAGTGGTACTACGCCCCGCTGGTCGGGCCGGACTTTGCCCCGACGTACCGGGAACACGGGGCCATCATTCGAGCGGTACGCGCGGGGGCTGGCGAGAGCATCGAGCGGGCCGTGCGGGCCAACTGGGTGCGGGGCGCGGCGCGCCTCGTGCGCGCGCTCGCCACCGCGGAGCGAAAAACGGGGGCGGCTACTTCTTCCTTGTCGTCGAGAGCTTCGCGGTAGCGACCGGCTTCGCGGCCGCGGGCTTGGTCGCCGCCGACTTGGTGGCCGCCGCGGACTTGGCGGCAGCTGCAGGCTTCCCGGTCCCGGATGCTCCCGCGACGTCGACCTCGAGCGAATCGCTCGCGCCGCCGTGTTTGAGCGCGACCGTGAGCGTCTGTCGGGTGCTCTTCTTTCCCAGAGTCCACACGGTGCTTGCAGTGCCATCTTTGCCAGTGCTCACCTTGGAGGGGCGGACCGAGCCCTCGGTGGCCTTCAGCTCCACCTGTGCGTCCGGAACCGGATTGCCGTAGACGTCCGTCGCCCTGACTCGTAGCGCCTTGCCGAGCGGCCGGCCTGCGTGCCCCGCGGACGGGGCCGAGACGAACTCGAGATTGGCGGCGGGCTTGCTGTGGACCTGGGCCGCGATCCGAAGCGGGGCCACGCCGTCCACAGAAACGACCAGCGTTTGGGCGCCCGCCTGCTCACCCAGCGTCCAAGCAATTGATGCGCGTCCGGTGGAATCGGTCGCCGCCACCAATTCCTTGGGCGCCCCGGGACCCTTCGCCGAGACCGCGATCCCCGGCACCGCATTGCCCACCGCGTCGGTCACGCGCACGGCTACCGGCCGTGACAGCGCGACGCCGACCGTGCCCTCCAGGCTCCCCGATCCCACCAGCGCCAGCTTCGCGGGCTCGCCCGGAAACGCCGCGGCGATGACCGTAGCCGCGGGCACGTTCCGCCCGTTCCCGACCAGCACCTGGGCCCGCTGCACCCCGGCTTTGGGACCGAGCCACCACTCGGCCCGCGCTTCACCGGCCGAGTCGGAGCGCGCGTCTTTCGCCGAGATCGAGCCGCCATCGAGGGCGTGCCACGTGACCGGCACGCCCGCCAGCACGCGCCCGAGCGTGTCCGCCAACTGCACGGTCACCGTCACGGGCTGCGCGGCGCCCGCCAACCCGCTCGGCGCATCCCCCACCGGCGTGACTTTGGTATTCGCCCGGCTCGGCTCGATCTCCGCGTAGACCGCGGCGATGCTGTCGACACCCTGCACCGACGCGACCAGCCGCTGGCGGCCGGGATGATCGCCGGCGGTCCAGACGGCGGTCGCGAGGCCATCCTGATTGGTCGCGACGGAATCGGGACGGGTAGAGCCCGCGCCATCGGCGGGGAGAAAGCGGACCATGACGCCGCCCAGCGGGCGACCCATGCGCGAATCGACCCGCACGACCACGGCCTCGGGAATCCGCCCCTCGGCGCCCGCATGCTGGTCCGCCCCCTTCACCACCACGAGGCGTCCGGGCACCGGGATCACATCGGCGACCACGCTGTCACGGATTCCGTCCAGCTCGGCGAGCAGCGCGGTCCGGCCGGCGATGTGGCCGCGCACCCTGCCATCCTGCGTGATGGACGCGACGGTGGAGTCCCCCGCGCGGAGCATCGGTGTCACCCCAGGGACCAGGTGCCCCCGCGCGTCGAGCGCGCGGGCATGGACGCTCCCGCTCCCACCCTCCGGAACGTGCAGCGCGCTGTCCCCGTCGAACACGAAACGCACGGCTTTGGGACGGACGACAACGCGCGCGCGGGCGGTCTTCTCCGCGACCGTCGCCACGAGGATGGTCGTGCCGGGTCGGCGTGCCACGACGAACCCCGCGCTGTCGACCGTGGCCACGGTGGGATCGTCGGTCTTCCACTCGATGGCAGCGCCGACCAAGGCGGTCCCGCGCCGGTCGGTGACGGTCGCGACGTAGCGCAGGGTATCGCCGAGCGCGCGGGCCGTATCGGAGGCGGGTGCGAGCCCGACCCAGCTCACCGCGAAATTCGCGACGGAGAGGCGAGTTCCCTGGTCGCCGATGAGGCCGCACGAATGGGCGGACGCGAGAATGGTGGCGAGCGCGGCGCCGAGGCCGAGCACACCACTGACCCACCGATGGGGACGGTCGTGCGGCTGCAATGCGTTGCGCGAGGTCTGGGGCACGGGTTGTCGTGGTCGGGACCGGGCCAAGCTCTGCAGGGATCGAACCACCAGGCGCGCGGTCGTAACCTGTTGGTGCGACAGTGCCTAATGACTATCCCCCGCCCGTCCGGCAGGCAGGAGACATTGCGCATGGGATTTTGCAGGGACAGACGAGGAAACCCGCAAGGCGCCGGAGGAGGAACCCTGGAGCGCTGGCGGAGACCGCCGGGCCTCAGCGCGACGCGGCCAGGGCCTGCTCCACGTCCGCGATCACGTCGTCCACGTGCTCGAGCCCGGCGGAAATTCGGACCAGGCCGGGCACGATCCCGACCCGTTGCCGCTCCTCCTCGGTGAGCTTGGAGTGCGTGGTCGAGGCGGGATGGGTGACGATAGTCCGCGTGTCTCCGAGGTTGGGACTGTGGGAGACCAGCCGGAGGGCGTCGAGGAAGCGGCCGGCCCGCTCCAAGCCGCCCCGAACCACGA
>DATHMJ010000099.1:0-2065 GCA_035487215.1 Gemmatimonadales bacterium | reverse complement strand
CCTCGAGAGGCCGCCCCTTCGGGCTCCCGCCGCCGCTAGGGCGATCCCGGGTGGGAGCCTAAGAAGTGGCCAGGGCTGGGTCGCGAGGCGGCGTCCCATCCTGCTCCCAGGGGGGCTCCGAAGTCTGCTAGACTCCTCGAGCCCAAGGGGGAAACCGTCCCTGGGCCCCAGGCCGCCTGATGGCGTATCCTGGGAGTAACTCCAGGAGGCCTATGACCACCACGCTTGAACTGCCCGAGGTGCCAGCGCAGGCGGCCCGCCGCCCGCCGGTCACCATCGCGTTTTCGCCTGCAGCGATGCGGCGCGGCGAGGTGCGGTCGGCGCTGCCGCCGCCTGTTCTGCAAGCCATCGACGGCCTGTTCACCCAGATGGAGAATCAGGTGATCGAGCCCTTGCTGTACGGGGTCCAGGTCAACGATTTGCCGGCGGCGTTCCAGCGGCAGTATCCGCAGTTCGTGCCCCTCTACACCGCAGTCATCGGCACGGTGCTCTCGGCCTTCGAACAGGATCCGCAGCGCCTCTTGACTGTCGCAACCGGCGGCCTTGTGGACGTGGCGAGAACCCTGCAGGAGGTGGGGCCGGCGCGCATCGGACGGGAGCCGACGCTCGCCGCGCTAATTGGTCTCCAAACTATCGCGCGGGTCGCCCAGCGGACGATCACGCGCAGCGGCGGGATCCCGCCGCTGCCGGAGCGCGAAGTCGCAGAATGGGGCAGTTTCGCGTTCGCCCACATGCTGAGCCTATTCGCCGTCACGTCATTCCTTGCCCACGACGAACCCCTCCGCGGGGGCGTGGTCAATGCCAGCGTGCTTGCCCGGTGGAGCAAGGAGTACGCCATGCGGGTCTACCACCTCTCGAAGTCGATGGGCTTGCTGCGACCGGTCGACGCGTCAGCGCCGATCCCGGCCGAGAGCGATGAGGAGGACCTGCGGCTCGCCAACGCCGGGCTCGAGCACTACCGCGAGCTCCTAGCCCGAGAGGAGACCGGCAACGACGGCTAGTAGAGGTGAGATCTGGTGGGCGGATCTTGGGGAAGTTGGCGGACGTGAGCAGGCCGGGCAGCGCCCGGTCGTTGTCGTCCAGGCTGACCATCTGAACGATCGCAGCACCACAATCGTTGTACCCTTCACCACGAAGACGCACCACGCGGGGGATAACACGGCGGTGCCCCTTCCCGCTACCGAGACTGGATTGTCCCAGGACGGCTACGCCCTCTGCCTGCAGCTGCGCGTGCTCGACCGGGGAAAGCTCAAGGGGAAGGCCGGACAGGTCTCCGGGGTCAAGATGAGCGAGATCGAGACCACCGTCTACTTCGTCCTCGGGTTGGCCTGACCCCTCAGTTCTCGAACGCCAGCAGCGCCGACCGCAGCAGGTCCTCCTCCGCATCCGCCGGCGTGACCCACCGCTCGAGGCGGGCCCCACAAGAGCAGCTCGCCCAGAGACGATACCCCTCAGGGGTCAGCGGATCCGCATCCCCGCGGAGTTCGCCGCACGCCCGATGGGTGCGGGAGAAGCCGCGCAGCCGCGGAGTAGACGCCGGCCATCAGCGAGGCGGGAGCACGAGCGGGATGTTGCGCGTGAAGTGGTCGAAGAGCCACACGCGCCGGAATGGAGAGCTGGCGAGGTTCGCCGTGATGAACGCAGCGACCGACTCGAGCCATCCACCCCTGTCCGAGGGCGGTTGAGATATGTAGTACGCGACCAGCTCAAGCGGCGCGGTCGCCGTGTAGGGTCTGCTGAACTTCTTTCGGAGCAGCGCGAGAGTTTGATCGACCGTCTCGGTCATCTCCGCTGTGTATAGGCCGCCGGACCCACTGCCGGCCCGCTGGACTTCCATCTCAAGCACCACGTCTTCGAGAGTCGGGATGTTCCACACGGGAATCTTCGCGCCATGGACGAGTTGCCCGGCGCGTGCGACGAGGACGTCAAGAATAGCGGGGATGGCACGCAGCCACGCTCCGGGCGGAGCGGAGAATGAGACGAAAACAGCCGGAGCGCCCCCGAGGTGCGACTCGATGCGCCCCCGAGCCGCCTCCGGCATCGCCGTGTATTCCGCGGCGAAGCG
>DATHMJ010000098.1:0-3151 GCA_035487215.1 Gemmatimonadales bacterium | reverse complement strand
CGCTTCCCGTTCCGCCGCGTGAACGGCCGGCGGCACTCGATCACGGGGCGTCCGGTCGGGCTGCGTCGCTCGGCGTAGGGGGCCGCACGCTTCGTCGGGTCGGGGCGCAGCTTTACGCCGTCTGACCTAACTGCGATACTCCTTCGCCTTCGATCGGCGGCCGATGTGCGTCCTTCCCCACCCTCAGCGCGCCAGGACTTCTCGCCAGCCTCGGAGCCATGCCCGGGCTGAGTGAGCGCGATGCGGGGGTCGGCTCGGTGAGCGAGGGCCTCGGTGCCCTCCTCCGCTGGGTGCGCCCGACGTTCGAATACGCCGGGGGGGCCAGGCCAACGCTCGACATTGGCTACTTTGCCAACGTGATCCCCGTCGCGCCCCACCTGGGGATCGCCATCTCGACCGACGGCGTGGGCACGAAGCTGCTCGTGGCGCAGGCAGTGGGCCGCTTCGACACGGTCGGCATCGACTGCGTGGCCATGAACGTCAACGATGTTCTCTGCGTCGGGGCGCGGCCTGTCGCACTGGTCGACTACATCGCACTCGAGCAAGCGACCCCGGATCTCCTCGACCAGCTGGGCCGGGGTTTGGCCCGTGGCTGCGAGCTGGCCGGCGTCTCGTGTCCGGGCGGCGAGCTGGCGCAGGTACGCGAGATGCTGCGCGGGGCTCGTCCCGGAAGCGCGGTCGACCTGGTCGGAACGGCGATCGGAACGGTCGCCCTCGACCGCGTGGTTGCGGGTCAAGACATCGCCGCGGGCGACGTCCTCATCGGGCTCGAGAGCACCGGTCTCCATTCCAATGGCTTCACCCTCGCGCGCCGCGCGATCGAGCGGGCCGGTCTCGCGCTCGATGCGCACGTCGCGGACCTCGGCTGCACGCTGGCCGAGGAGCTCCTTCGTCCTACTCGCATCTACGTGAAGCCGGTGCTCGAGATTCTTGACGCGGGGCTACCGGTCCACGCGCTCGCGCACGTGACCGGCGATGGGCTCTTCAATCTCGTGCGCACCGTGCGCGCGGTCGGGTTCGACATCGAACGGTGGCCGGAGCCGCCGCCCATCTTCGCACTCATCCAGCGCCTCGGCGCGATCGCGATCGAGGAGATGCACCGCGCCTTCAACATGGGGATCGGCTTCGCGCTCGTGGTGGCGCCCTCAGGAGCGGCCGAGGTGCGCGCGCGCCTCGAGCGTGCCGGCGAGCATGTCCATGTCCTGGGCCACGCGACCGACGACGCGGATCGCACGATTCATCTCCGCCCACGTGGCCTCGTCGGCCGTGGCGGCCGCTTCACGCGCGCCTGAGCGCGCGGCGAGGGGTCAGGACTCGACGAGCTCGATGCGCACGCGTGTGACGCCGCGTCGCACCATGTCGAGGACTCGCGCCGCTCGGTACGAGAGATCGATCTCGCGCTGCCCGATGTAGGGCCCCCGGTCGTTGATGGTGACCAGCACGGAGCGTCCGTTGGTGAGATTCGTCACCCGCACCCTGGTGCCGAGCGGGAGGGTGCGGTGCGCCCCGGTCAGCTTGGACGGGTCGTAGAGCTCCCCGCTCGCGGTGGGATGGCGGGCGAACTCCTCACCATACCAGGAGGCGTGGCCGATCCTGACGGCCGAGAGCGCAAGCATCTCGCCGCGGACGGGCGGCGCCCCGCTGACTAGCGATGCGAGGCCGAGCGCGGCGAGGAACGATGCACTCGTTCGCGCATGAAAAAGGGGCCGGGGGATCGCCCCCCCGGCCCCAATGGGCACGGTACGCATGATCCCGCTCCTTGAACGCCGGCGAAGTTAGCTGACGGGTTCGGGCTCAAAGAGCTAGCCCGTCCGGGTTTGCTTGAGGCAGCCCCGGATTGACCCCACACACTGGGTCCTCCGCTCCCCTTCCGGGGATTAGGCGTATGTCGGATTTGTTGCAGCCGTATGCCGGAAACTCGACGAGCGTGTCAACCGCGCATCCTCGCCAGAGTCCGCTATAGATCCGGAACCCTCTGAAAACACTAACGTCTCGGATAACCTAGGGCGTGGTCGACGAGGTTCCTGAGAGGCCGGTCCTCCAGGTACCGACCCAGGTTCTCGATGAAGAGCCCCAAGGCCCGCTCGAAGTAGCGCGGCGTCGCGCCCGACACATGCGGGGTTAGAATGACGTTCGACAGCGTCCAGAGCGGGCTCGATGACGGGAGTGGCTCTTCCGCGAAGACGTCGAGTCCGGCCCCGCCGATGGCACCGCGCCGGAGTCCATCCACGAGCGCCGTCTCATCGATCACTGAGCCCCGGGCGACGTTCACGATGATGGTATCGGGTCGCATGAGGCCAATCTGCCTGGCCCCGATCATGTGGTCGGTCTCGGGCGTATGCGGGACGGCGAGGACGACGAAGTCCGCCCAGCCGAGGAGGTCGTCGAGGCCCCCTGGCCCGACCACCGCATCATATGGAGGTGTGGGATGGTCGGGAGGATGGCGCCGCATGCCGTGCACGGTCGCCCCGAGGGCGGCAGCACCGCGGGCGACGTTGGCGCCGATCGGACCGAGCCCCAGGACGGCGACCCGGCTACCTCGGAACTCCCGGATGGGCGTTCCCTCCCCTGCCGTCACTCCCTGACGATCCCAGCGTCGGGCGGCCTGCAGGCGGCCGGCCACGTGAAGATTCCGGCAGAACGCGAGCATGACCCCGATCACGTGCTCGGCGATCCCCACGGACGCGATGCCGGAGCCGTTGGTGAGCAGGATGCCGCGCTCGACGACCTGGGGGGAGAGATTGCCCTCGATGCCGGCGGAGGCGGACTGGATCCAGCGCAGGCGCGGCGCACGGGGAACCAGGGCAGCTGGAAAGGTGAACCCGTAGAACACCTCGGCGTCGGCCGCTTCTCTGGCGAGGGTCTCCGGGTCGTCAGCCGGCACGAAGATGACCTCGGGGAAACGGGCGCGGAGCGCGGAGAGCGTGCCTTCGGGGACGGCGATGCGGACGTCCCTTCCGAGGTGAAAGTTGAGGAGAACCTTCACGGGCGTGGCCGGCGCGGCGGCACTGGCCCTAGTGGTCGTCGTCCCCGCTGTCCCAGTTCCCCTTGATGGGCGGAAGGATGGGCGACTTGAAGTGGGAGATCGCGCTAGGGGCGGGCTTCCGGTAGATGAACTCGGTCGAGCAACCCTGGCAGGTCACGCGGAAGC
>DATHMJ010000097.1:0-5446 GCA_035487215.1 Gemmatimonadales bacterium | reverse complement strand
CCGGTTGCGCCGAACACGACCACCGTGCCCGCGAGCGTCGCGCGACCCGCCCCTTCGCCCGCGTCGCCGCCAATCGCGACCAATCCGCGGCGCATCGAGGCGCCGGCTTCGGGGCCGGCCGAGCCCCGAACGATGACTTCGCCGCCGGTCATGCCACGCTTGGCTCCGAGCGGGGCGCCGCCGGCCCGAGGGCCGGTGTTACCGCGGACGTCGAGCATGCCGCCCGCCAGCTCGAGCCCCGCACCCCATCCGGCGTTGCCGGTGACGGTGATCTGTCCGCCCCGCATTCTGGCGCCGACTTCCCGCCCGACATTACCCTCGATCGCGACGTCGCCGCGCTCCAGCCCGGTTCCCAAACCCTCGGCGCGAGTCAGGTCGCCGGAGAATCGGATGCGGCCTCCCGGCTTGCCCCGCACGTCGAAGAGCTCGCCGAGCGCGACCATGCCCGTGCCGGCGACCCGCACCGGAAGCCGCGCCACGTCGGCCGCGGTCTGATCCCCCCACGCGTGCAGAGCGAGCGTGGAGCAGTCGACGGCTCCGGTCGGCGCCGCGCGCAGCGTGAGAGTCAGCTCGTCGCTCAGGCGGGCACTCCCTCGCTCATGATCTTGCGCAGGTGGAAGTGGTGTGGCCCGAGCTTCCCGGCGTAGTTTCCCGCGCTGATCGCGACGACCCCGTCTCCGCAGGACGCGTCGATCCCGGCGCGCATGGCCCGGGCGATCGCTGGTGCATCGACGCCGTTGATGACGATCTCGAGCACCGAGTTGACGCCGTCGGGCAACTCGCTCTTCGTGACCGCGCGCAGGGTGGGGCAAAAGGCGTCGTTGGTCGACGCGATCATGGTCTTCGAGCGCCGGGATCCAACCTTGCTGCCGCTCCGCACCACGCCGCCCGGGAACGGCAGGAACACGCCCGCCATCCCCGCCATGGCATCCACCGCGGCTTCCGCGGCCGCCAGCGCGGCGGGCGCACTGCGGGCGAGAATCAGGAAGTTTCCGCCACCCACTGCCTTGAGCATCCCGAATTTTTCCTGGACCAGGAACTCCCCTTCCATCACGGGGATGCGCCAGAAGCGCTCGCCGGCGATGACCTTGCTCGCCTGGAACCCGTCGCCGAAGTAGCGGAGCGCGGAGCCCACCCCCACGCGATCCGGGGCGTCGGGTAGACCGTCATAGCACGCCGTCGTGGGGCAGGTGAGCACCGTCTGCCCCACCCGCTCGATCAGGCGCTTGGGCATGTCGTCCTTGCTCATCGTCATGAACAGCACGCTCACGCCGGTCCGGCCGTCCGGCGTCTCGGAGAGCGCCAGCTCTCGTTCGATACCCGCCTCGCATTTGCACCCGATCACCGAGGTGGCAAAGCCAGTGAGCTTCAGCGCCGCGGCCATGGCCCAGCGCGGGCTCCCGGCCGTGATGATGAGGCGGGCCGCGCGCATGGTGAACGCCTCGGCGAACGTGTCCTCGATGAACACGCCGCGGATCTTCACGACCCGATCCTCACGGGATCACCCGGCACGTCGCGCACCGCGTAGTTGTCGAATGCCACCGTCGAATACGCGTCGAAGTGACGCCGGACATCCTTCAGCACCGCCTCGTCGAATCCCGGCCGCACGTGGAGCCGGCGCCCCTGCGGTGCCCGCCGAAGCTGCCCTTCCTCTACTATCAGGTTGCCGGCCTTGAGCACGTAGCGCGGGCTCGAGAACATCCGCGCGATGTCGGCATCCCGAGCATAGACGGTCACATCCCCGTCGGCGCCGACGCCGAGGTGTCCTTTGCGCGAGAGGCCCAGCAAGCGGGCGGGTCCGGCGCGGGTGACGATCGCGATTTCGTTCAGGGAATATTCCCGGGCGAGGCCATCCGCGATGGCGCCCCCCGCGAGCAGCTTCGGGTTCGCCCGCTTGAGCTGCTCATCCCGGGCGGACCGATCCATCAGGAGCTGAATCAGCGCGGGATAGGCCAAAAACGAGCCGCCGTTCGGATGGTCGGTCGACAGCACGACCCGCCATGGATCCTTAGCCAGGAGAAACAGCTCGAGTCCGATCGCCCACTGCAGGGTCGCGACCGCGGCCTTCTCCTTATAGCTGTACGGCACGATCCCGCAGCCGGTCTCGAGCTCAATGTCGATGTTCACCCATTTCCGGCCGCTGGTGGAATACAACAGGTACTCGACCGGCCCGTCCGCCGTGACCGTCGTCGCGGGCCCGAACATCACCTGTCCCACGTCCACCGAGTGTTCCGGGTGGGCGTTGACGTGGTCGATCACCGTCGACGCCGCCGAGCTCCACGGTGCGCCCGCGCCTCCGCCATAGCAGTGGAATTGAAGATGCGTGAAGTGCGCTCGGCGTCCGGCAAGCGCCTGCATCGTGGCGAGCGTCGTAGCGCTGTTGCCGGCTTGGCCCAGGCTGTTGCAGTGGATGTGAATCGGGTGCGGCAGTCGCAGGCCGTTCGCGGCGTCGGCGAGCGTTTCCAGGATTGCGCGCGGAGTCACCTTCGTGCTGCCAAGCGGCTGATCGATTGCCGTCAGGTTCCGCTGGCCTGATTTCCACGCTTCGATGCCGCCGGGGTTCACGACTTTGACGGCATACGCGCCCACGGCCCCGAGCAGCCACGCCACGTAATCGGGCGCGCGGGCGGCCTCCCCACCTGCGATCTGTCGGATGAGGTACTCGTCGTTGCCCATCAGCGCGAAACACCCGGCATCGAGCACGGGCGTGTCGTCCAGCTCGGCGTGCGTATGCCGCGCCGTAAGCGGGGCGACGGCGGCGTCGAACGCGGTAGTGTAGCCCAATCCGGCGTAGCGGTAACCGGTGCTGAACGTCGTCGGCACGGTGCCACCGGTTCCCGAGCGCGACGGGCCGTCACCGTCGGCAAGCTCGGGAGCGCGCACCGGATCGGCCGTGTGCTCTTCGGGCAGGAGCCGCCGTGCGTGGTTGCACGAGGAGCTGGCGAAGTGCGCATGAATGTCCACCCCGCCCGGCATGACGACCATGCCGCGTGCATCCAACGTCGGCGCTCCCGCCGGCACGGCGGCGACGATCCTCCCGTCCTCGATGCAGACGTCGCGCACTTCGCCGTCCACTCCGTTGGCGGGGTCGTGCACCGCTCCGCCGACGATCCGAAGCCGCTCGGGGCCGCTCAACGTGCCGCTCCTTTCGCCCCCGCCCTCAACATTGCGGCGACGGACTTGAGGACGCTGACGGTAGCCGGTGGTCCGGGGATGAGCTGCGGAACCGGAAGGGGAACGTCGTCCATGCGGTAGGCGATCCCGGCCTCATGAATGCCGGCCACGCCGGTGTCGATCGCGACCTCGAAGGGAAACGGCGCCTCGCTCGCCCGAGGCCCGATCACCGCGACCCGCCGACCGGCAAGCGCGTCGACAACGGCCGGCGGAACGCCCTCCGGAGAACCGACGATCAGCACGGCGGCCACCTCACCCAGAGCGGCCGAGGCGGGCGTGTCCGGGCGGTAGCGGGGGAAGCCGGCCCCAAAGTCCACGGCAAACGGAAACCCGGTCTGCCACGTCATGGCGGTGTCCGCTCCCGACCGATTCCCTCCGGCTCTGAGGCTCGAGAGCGCGCAGCGGGTCGGGCCGTTCAACGCTTGGGCGAGCGCGACCAACCCCTCCGCTCGCTGCGGATCGGCGGGTTCCGAGCCGGGCTCCCCGTCGTGCACGATGCCGACGTAGCGTGCCTGCGCCATGCGGCGCGCGAGATCGGCGGCCGCCGCCAGCGGGGCGGGAAGCTCGGAGACATCTCGCCCCACGACCGCCGCCCGCATGAGCCCCAAGGCCGCCACTTCGTCTCCCGGAGCGAGCGCTAGACGGGCCTTCGCTTCGCCGGGTCCTCGCGCGCTTCCGACGTCCACCGCGACCACGGCGCGTCCGCCGGAGGTTACGTGGGTCGCCGAGGGATTGAGCGCGTAACGGGAGAGGTACCTGGGGTAGCGCGTGCCCGGGTCCACCGCCCAGAACACGAGCATGTCGGCGCGGTTGCGCAGCTCCCCAAGGGTGGCGGCGGCGCGGCCGCGGCGCTGGCCCACCAGAATCCCTATCGCCGCCGTATCGGAGGTCGCACTATCCAGCCTCGCGCCGGCCCGATCCGCGAGCGCGATCGCCTCGCGTTGCGCTTCGGTCGTGATATCCGGCGCCAGGTAGACCATGGCCCGGCCGCCGCCGATGGCCTCCGCGACTTGGCGAACCGCGGCATCGCGGGCGCTGGGAACCCCGTTCACCGTCACCCGCGATGGCACGCTCCCATCTCCGTACCACGCGAGTCCGAGCGCGCAGGCGTTGGCGGCGGCGGCAATCCGCCCCCCGCTCAGGGTGATGGCGATGTCGTCACAGGCGCAGCCGCACCCGAGGCACACGGCGGGGCTGCCGTTGCCCGGGCTCATGCCGCTCGCTCCGCTCGCACCGCGGCGTACACCACCGCTGCGCGCTCGGCCAGCGCCTCGCGGCACGCGGTCGCCGAGGTCGCCTCTGCGAACACCGTGCAGATCGGCCGCCCTCGCGCGATGCGCTCGCCGGGATGGGGAACGTCCCTCACGTGAGCATCGGTCCACCAACGCCGCAAATGACCCACCCGGGCCTCGCTCCGCGCGTAGACGATCGCCTTGCCCGCGACGCTCCCCGTGGGTCGGTGCAGCGGTCCGGTGATGGGCAGCCGACCACCACACGCCTCGGTGTGCAGATCGAAGATCGACACCCCGTGCACCCGCTCGACCAGCTCCATCGACGCGGTGTAACGGGGATTTACCTCGATCGGCCAGGGAACCCCGTCGTGCGCTACGAAGTCGATGCCGTTCACCCCAACGAGGCCAAACGCCTCGGTCGCGGCGGTCGCGAGCTCCTCCGCGGCCGTGGCGAGCCGGACCTCGTCGGTGAATAGCGGTTCTGCGCCACAGAGCAGGCTGCCGCAATACCGGAAGCCGCTTCCACCGAACACCGGCTCCCCGACGAGTTGCCGCGACAGCCCCAGCGCGACCGCACGCGTACCGTCCGCCACGAACGTGATCGAGCCGCACGCACCCTCGATGCGTTCTTGCAGATAGACGCCGCGAGGGATTCGTTGCCCGGCGCGCCAGGCTCGAACGCCTTGTCCTCCGCCCGAGCGGCGGGGCTTGATCAGCCACTCGCGATGGCCTCCACGGGAGGGAGCTTCGGCAAGGACCCGCGGCGTCGCCAGGCCGCGACGGCTCCACTCTTTCGCAAGGCTCTTCGGGTCACGAACGCGCCGCAACACGCCGGCTGGGTTGCCCAGCAAGCATCGCCCAGCCGCCAAGCGAGCGACCCAGTGGGGATGGTTGTCGAGGTTGGACACGTAGGCCACGGCAGGACAGGCGAGGCCGGCGGCTGCCGCCACCGCCCGCGCCGGCGACCAATCGACGTTCAGATCTCGCCGGAGGGCGATGGTACGCGCCCTCGCGAGCAGGTCGAGATCGCCGTACGCGTC
>DATHMJ010000096.1:0-3613 GCA_035487215.1 Gemmatimonadales bacterium | reverse complement strand
GGCCTGCACGGTAGCGACGAGATCAGCTGGATTCACCGAGATGATCTCGTCCAGCCCGCGGGTGCTGACCGCCAGGTCGGCGGGGGCGTCGGCCGGGAGCCACGAGCCGAGTCCCTCCACCCGGATCTTCCACCCCTCGTCGTAGGCAAGTCGGCACACGAGCGCGAGCCCGTCCGTGGAATCCGGCGTGACGCGCGGAACGTTGTCGGCGTCGCGGTCCACGGCCGCCGGCCCGAGCAGCGCGCGCAGGCGGGCGAAGATCACTGGACGGACCTCCGCGCGCCGGGAGCGGCCCGCCACTCTCTACAGGCTCGCTCGGGCAGCATCTTGCCCGGATTGCAACGCTCGTCGGGGTCGAACACCCGGCGGACGGCCTGCATCGCGCCGAGGGTCTCGGCGTCGAAGATCCACGACATGTAGCCCATCTTGTCGTTGCCCACGCCGTGCTCCCCCGTGATGCTGCCCCCGGCCGCGACACACGCGGCCATGATCTCGCGGCTCGCCTCGCGCACCCGGGCGGCCAGCGCCGGGTCGCGCCGATCGAAACTGATGTTCGGGTGCAGGTTGCCGTCGCCCGCGTGAAATACGTTGCTGATGGAGAGCGCATGCCGGCTGCGGATCTCCGCGATGCGATCGAGGATGTCCGGGAGAGCGGAGCGTGGAACCACGGCATCCTGGACCGCCAGGTCGGGCGCGATTCGACCCATGGCGCCGAAGGCTTTTTTGCGCCCCTGCCAGAGGCGGGACCGATCGGCCGGGGAAGACGCGCTTCGCACGCCCCGGGCTCCGTTCGCCCGCAGGATTTCCTCCGCCAGACGCGCTTCAGCCTCGACCTGCTCCGGCGTTCCGTCCACCTCGACCAGGAGCACGGCCGCGGCATCCGTCGGGTAGCCGGCGGCGTAGATGGATGCCTCCACGGCCTGCACGCACGCCTGATCCATCATCTCGAGCGCTGCCGGAATGACGCCGGACGCGATGATCGCCGAGACCGCCTCGCTGGCGCTTCTGACGCTCTGGAAATCCGCGAGCATGGTACGGACCGATGCCGGGATGGGCTCGAGCCTGACCGTGATCTCCGTCGCCACGCCGAACATCCCCTCGCTGCCCACGAAGAGTCCGACCAGGTCCGGTCCCCACGGGTCGCCCTGGCGCGAGCCCAGTCGGACGACACTCGCGTTGGGCAGGACGACCTCCAGCTCCACCACGTGATTGGTCGTGACGCCGTACTTGAGGCAGTGGGGGCCGCCGGCGTTCTCGGCCACGTTGCCCCCGACCGTGCAGGCGGCCTGACTCGATGGGTCAGGCACGTATTGGAGACCGAACGGCGCTACGGCTTCGGAGAGGCGCGCGTTCACGACTCCGGGCTGGATGACCGCGCGCCGAGCGATCGGGTCCACTCGGAGAATGCGGTTCATGCGCGTGAGCGTGAGCAGCACCGCTCCGGCTTCCGCCAGCGCACCTCCGGAAAGCCCGGTGCCCGCGCCGCGGGCGACAAAGGGGACCTGGAGCAGGTGCAGCAGACGAATCACTTCGACCACTTCCGCGCGATCGGCCGGCATCACCACGGCGCCGGGTAGCGACTCATGCGTGGGCAGCCCGTCCATCGCGTAGGTGGCGAGCTCAGCGCGCCGATGCCGCACCCACTTCGGTCCGACGATGGAGGCCAGGGCCTCGAGCAGTGCCGGGTTCACGATTCCGCCGGAAGGACCGAGTGCGCGTTGCCCTTGCCGTTCCGGCGAGCGCGCTGGTGAACGCGGAGCGAGGACTCGAGCGCTCGCATCAATGTGGGGATCAGGCGAACCAGAAGCGCGACCCGATCGTCGGTCGCGCGCAAGGCGAGCAGGCGACGCTTGATTCCCAGGTCGCAGTCCAGCGCCGCGCTGATCATGAAGCTGAGCGGGACCGGATCATCGGGCAGGTCCGGTGCCTCCGCCTCGGCGTCCTGGAGCGAGCGGTACATCCGATGGTACCGGGCGAACAAGTCACGCACTTCGCTCACCGGCTCCGCCGCGGGAAGCGTCCCGGGGCGCTCCTCGAACTCTTCGACCAGGCCGACGTGATAGGGCGCAGGATCATCGAGCAGCCGCCGTACCACGAACCGGGCACCACCCACCACCAGGATGTTCGAGCGGCCGTCGGGGAGCGGATCGTTCGCCTGAATTTCCGCCGCGCACCCCACTGCGCCCGCGTCGGGCGCCTCGGTCTCCCGCCCCGGTCCCACGATCCCGAACCGCGACTCGCCCGTGAGACAATCGGCGAGCATCTGCCGATAGCGTGGCTCGAAAATGTGGAGGGGGAGCGGCGCGCCCGGGAACAGGACGACTTCGACCGGGAAGAGCGGCAGCGGGTACGGGGGCATGGAGTAAGATAGCCGTTAGCCTTGAGCATTTTAGCTAATGGCTGGCTCATGGGGCAGCGGCGCCAGAGCTCTCTGGGATCAGCTCGCGAGCGACGGGGCCCCCCGCGCCACGCGCGGAGGGCCCCGATCCACAGCTAGTAGCTAATGGCTAGTGGCCAGCGGCTTCCTTACGCCGCCACCCATCCTTCCTTCAACGATTTTACGTCGGGCGACTCCCGGAGCTTCTCGAAGGCTCGCTCCCGAATCTGCCGGATGCGCTCGCGAGTCACGCCCAGCAGCGCGCCGATCTTCTCCAGGGTGAGAGCCTCGGAGCCCTCCTCCAGCCCGTAGTAGAGCGACAAGATCTTCCGCTCCCGCGGAGTCAGGTGCCGCTCGAAGAGGCGGTCGATGAACTCGCGGCGAAGCCGGCTGTCCGTCATCTCCTCGATCTCACCATGGCCGGTGCCGGCGACCCGCTCACCGAACGTACTGGACGCCCGGTCCTGGCGCTCCACCGGCGCATCCAGCGACACCTCCGCGCCGGTCATCCGCCGGGCCGCCCGGATGTTGTCGACCGTATCGTTGAGCGCCAGCGCGACTTCATGGTCGGTCGGCTCGCGACCCAGCTCCTGGGCCAGGAAGCTCTCCGCCCTGGACATGCGGATGAGCGCGGAATTCTGATTGAGGGGGATCCGGACGCTGCGAGTTTGTTCGGCGAGAGCTTTGAGGACGGCTTGACGGACCCACCACACCGCATACGAGATGAATTTCACACCGTGCTCGGGGTCGAACTTTCGGACCGCCTTCAGCAGTCCTTCGTTGCCGATCGCCACCAGCTCCGACAACTCGAGTCCGTGCCCCTGATATTTCTTGACGTACGAGATCACGAATCGAAGATTGGCGGTGACGAGGCGTTCGGCGGCGGTGGCATCCCCTGCCTGTGCCCGTCGCGCCAATCGCTTCTCCTCCTCCGGGTCCGTAATCATCGGGAGCTTTTGGATGTCGAGCAGGTATTGGTCGAACGCGCTGGAGGGAGCGGTGCGGAACAGCGGGCGTGGATTCCCGTTGTTGCGGACGACAGGCATAGACCACCCCGAGAGAGGGTTGACCTAACGACCGATTGTGGAGATCAAATCATGGGGACTACGTCGTAACACGTTGCGGCTCTTGAATATACGGAGGCAGGCGAAATCGGTCAAGCAAGCGGTGTTTTCCACATCACAAAACGTTCTTCGAAAATCGGTTCCTCCTTTTCTCCACCATGCGATTTTCGTG
>DATHMJ010000095.1:0-10278 GCA_035487215.1 Gemmatimonadales bacterium | reverse complement strand
CCCCGCCCGAGGAGAAGAAGTCGATGCGTTTGCCGGTGTCAGGATCCGTGAACCCGCTCATGTTCTCGACGACACCAATGACCGGCACGCCGACGCGCTCGAACATCTTCGCCCCACGGAGTGCGTCGCCGACCGCCATCTCCTGGGGCGTCGTCACGATGACCGCGCCCGCGACGTGGGTCGCCTGCACCAACGAGAGCTGGGCGTCGCCGGTGCCGGGCGGAAGATCGACGATGAAGTAGTCGAGCCGACCCCAGTCCACGTCGCGCAAGAACTGCTGCACGACCTTCATGATGATCGGACCCCGCCAGATCGCCGGCGCATCCCGATCCACGAGGAACCCGAGCGACATCAGCTTGACGCCGAAGGCCTCGATCGGCTGAATCTTGCCCTGCATCACCGGCGGCTTGTCGAACCTGCCGAACATGCGCGGGATGTTCGGGCCGTAGACGTCAGCGTCCATCAGACCGACGGCGTGGCCCGCCGCCGCGAGGGCGACCGCGAGATTGGCCGAAACCGTGGATTTGCCGACCCCGCCCTTGCCGGATGACACGGCGACGATGCGCCCGAGGTTGGGCTGCTCGACCGGAGTCGGGGGCGGAACCACCGGCGTGGCGCCCGGCGGAGGGCCCGGCGGAGCGTGAGTGGACCGCGCCGGACCCGACGGGTCGACGACGCTGATCTTCACGTCGTCCTTTCGCACACCCTCAATTCCGGTCACCGCCGCGCGCGCCTCGCGCACCAGGTTGGCCGGATCTTCACGGGCGAGCAGAAAGGTGAACGACACCTTCCCGTCGTCGGTGACGTTGAGGTCGCGGATCATGCCGCCGGAGAGAAGATCAGCGTCGAGGCGGGGATTGTGAATGCGGGCGAGCGCGGAAGTGACCCGGGCTGCGAGGGATTCGGGCACGACGCTCCTTAGACGGCTTCGACGGACTTCACTTCGGGCACCAACTCGCGCAACCGGTGCTCGATCCCCTGCTTGAGCGTGACGGAGGACGCGGAGCAGCCGTGGCAGGTCCCGCCGAGGCGCAGCAAGAGCCGTCCCTCCTGTTCGTCAAAATCGACGACCTCCACCTGACCGCGGTGGGAGGCGATGTAGGGTCGAAGCGTATCCAGCGTGCGTTCAATGCGTTCGATCGTGTCCATGCCGCCGAGTCCGTAATTCCTACAGTTGTATTCGGCAATATAAGGCGCGTCAGCCCTCGATTTCAAACCCGTCCGTTTCCGGTCAAATAGCTCCGTGCCGCGGCGAGCACGGTCTGTTGCACTTCCGCCAGCGCGCCGGGCAACGCGAGTCCGGATGCCTTGGTGTGGCCCCCGCCCCCGAATTGCCGCGCGAACGTGGCCACGTCCACACTGCCGACCGAGCGAAGTGAGACTTTCACCCGTCCTTGCGAGACCTCGCGAAACAGGAGCGCCATGCGCACGCCGTCGATCGAGCGAGGAAATTCGACCACGCCGTCGAGATCGTCCGAGGAGACGCCCAGGCGCTCGATCGCGCCCGGAGGCACCGTGACCCACGCCAGGCCGATCTCCGGTTCCACCACGAGCGTCTGCAGCGCCTCGGCGAAGAGTCGCGGGCGGCCCTCGGGCGCGCGGGCGTAGACGTCGAGGTAGATCTGTTCGGGATCGACCCCGGTTTCCAGGAGTTCCGCGGCGATACGGAGCGTCCGAGGATGGGTATTGCTGAACCGGAAGCCGCCCGTATCGGTGAGAAGCGCGACGTACAGCCCTCGAGCCGCGGCCTGGGTGATGGGCCAATCGTTAGCGACCGCCAGCTCGAACACCAGCTCGCCCGTCGCCGCGGCGGTCGGGTCCACATATCGCGGCCCGTCCGGGAGCGATCCGGGGCTCACGTGATGATCGATGCACGCCACCGGAACGCCGCGCTCCTGCACCGTCTCCGCCAACATGCCGAGCCGGCCAAGGTCCGAGATGTCGAGGACGATGATGACGTCCGCGCGGCGCAGTTCTTTGACCGCCTCCGGCGTCCGGTCGACATTGGGCAAGTCTTCCAGCAAGAACTTGAAGCGTGGCGGTGTAGGTGACGGGTTCGTAATCGCCACCTCGCAGCCCTGTGCCCGAAGGATATGGGCGAGTCCGGCCTCGCTGCCGAGACCGTCGCCGTCGGGATTTACGTGGGTGGTGAGACAGATGCGCTGGCCGGCATGAAGCACCTCGGCCACACTCGCCGCCGCCACGCGGTCGGCTTCCGTCAATGTGAAGGGCATTACCAAAGAGTAAACGGAGAGCGGTGAACAGTGAACCGGCTCGGAGGAGTCGGGCTCACGGTTCACCGCGACCGTTCAGCCGGCTCTTTGTCCGACCTTCGAGTGCCGCCTCCCATACAGGAAGTAGATCGCCAGGCCCAATGCCATCCAGATGATGAGTCGGGCCCAGGTGTCCGGTGGCAGCCCCAGCATCAGGTACACGCAGGCGGCGATGCCACCGAGCGGCACGAGGGGCACCAGTGGCGTGCGGAACGGTCGCGCGATCCCCGGGTCGGTGTACCGAAGAACCAGCACGCCCGCGCAGACGATCGCGAACGCGAGCAGCGTTCCGATGGAGACCAGCTCGCCCAGGAGCCCGATCGGAAGCAGGCCGGCCATCGCCATGGCGAACCCACCGGTGAGCAGGCTCGCGAGCCAGGGCGTGCGGAATTTCGGGTGGACCACTGCGAACACCGGCGGCAACAGCCCATCCTTGGCCATCGTGTAGAAGATGCGCGGCTGACCGAGCAGCATGACCAGAATGACTGAGGTGAGTCCGCAGATGGCTCCGATCTTCACGATCGGGCGCAGCCAGGCGAGGGCCGGTCCGGCGGCGTTGACGCCAACCGCGATCGGGTCGGGTACGCTGAGCTGGGTGTACTTGACGATGCCCGTGAGCACCAGCGCGACCGCGATGTACAGTACCGTGCAGATCGCGAGCGACCCGAGAATGCCGACCGGCATGTCCCGTTGCGGCTTCTTGGCTTCCTGCGCGGCCGTCGAGACCGCGTCGAATCCGATATAGGCAAAGAAGATCACGCCCGCCCCGCGAACGATCCCGCTCCAGCCGAATTTGCCGGGGCTTTGTTCCGGCGGAATGAACGGAACCCAATTCTCTCGATTGATGTAGGCAAGCCCGAACGCGATGAAGAGAAGTACGACGGTAACCTTGATGACGACGATGATGTTGTTGAAGGTCGCTGATTCGCTGATGCCGATGATGAGAAGGATGGTGATCAGAGCGACGATGAACATGGCGGGAACGTTGAGGACGGCGCCGGTGGATGACCACCCTTCCGTGAAGAGGCGCCAGACGTTCCACCCCGCGTCCGGCGGCGTCGTATGCACGTACGGCGCCGAGGTAAACCCCGCAGGGATGTTGATGCCGAGGTCCTTGAGGAACGAAACCACATAACCCGACCACCCCACCGCCACGGTGGAAGCCGCGAACAGATACTCCAGGATCAGGTCCCAACCGATGATCCACGCCACCAGCTCACCCAGCGTCGCGTAGCCATAGGTGTAGGCCGATCCGGCAACCGGAATCATCGACGAGAACTCGGCGTAGCAGAGACCGGCCAGCGCGCAGGCACTGCCCGCGAGGACGAACGACCACACGATGGCCGGACCGGCGTAGTTCGCCGCGGCTTGGCCCGTGAGCACGAAGATGCCGGCGCCGATGATCGCCCCGATGCCGAGGAACACGAGATTCACCGGGCCCAGGGCCCGCTTCAGGCTTTCGTCAGTGGCAACCTCGGCCTGAAGGCCCAAGACGTCCTTGCGGCGGAAGAGACTCATGAGTTGTCCGGGGTGGAGGGAGAACCGCGATGAGCAGCGAACGCTGCTCACGCACTGTAATTCGGCGCTTCCCTGGTAATGGTGACGTCGTGCGGGTGGGACTCGCGGAGACCGGCTGATGTGATCCGGATGAGCTCCACCTCGCACTGGAGCGCGGCGATGTCGCTAGCGCCCACATATCCCATACCGCTTCGCAGGCCGCCCACCATCTGATACAGGACGTCGGCGACGGGACCTTTGTAGGGAACCCGACCCTCGATGCCCTCCGGCACCATCTTGGTGGGTGTCATCTCGCCTTCCTGGAAGTAGCGATCCGCGGAGCCGTCCTGCATCGCGGCGAGGCTCCCCATGCCGCGGATCATCTTGTATCGACGGCCCTCGGCGAGGACGGACTCGCCGGGACTCTCCTCCGTCCCCGCGAGCATCGAGCCCATCATCGCCGAGGAGGCCCCAGCCGCGATCGCCTTCACGACATCGCCCGAGTACTTGATGCCGCCGTCGGCGATGATCGGCACTTCGCCGGCCCCACGGACCGCGTCCATGATCGCGGTGATCTGGGGAACGCCCACGCCGGTGACGACGCGCGTGGTGCAGATGCTGCCCGGTCCGATGCCGACCTTCACCGCGTCCGCTCCGCGCTCCACCAGCTCGCGAGCACCGGCTTCGGTCGCGACGTTGCCGGCGACGAGCTGCACGTCCGGGAACGCCTGGCGCACGGCATCCACGGTCCGGAGGACGCCGTCGCTATGCCCGTGCGCGGAGTCCACGACCAGGACGTCCACGCCGGCCGCCACCAGCGCGCGGCCCCGCGCGAGCGTGTCCGGTGCCGCGCCGAGCGCCGCCGCCACGCGCAGCCGGCCATGGTGGTCCTTGTTGGCGTCCGGATGCTCCCGGCGCTTGAAGATGTCCTTGACCGTGATCAAGCCCTTCAGAATCCCCTTCGCGTCCACGACCGGCAGCTTCTCGATCCGGTGTCGCGCGAGGATCCGCTCCGCCTCATCGAGGTCGGTGCCCACCGGGGCGGTGACGAGCTTCTCCTTGGTCATCGCTTCGCGAATCGGTTGATCGAGATTCCGCTCGAACTGGAGGTCGCGATTCGTGATGATGCCGATGAGCCGTCCGTCACCGTCCACGATCGGCACGCCGGAAATCTTGAACCGCCGCATCAACGCGTATGCTTCGCGGACGGGCCGATCCGGCCCGAGCGTGATCGGGTTCAGGATCATTCCGCTTTCACTGCGTTTGACCCGGTCCACCTCGGCCGCCTGCCGATCGATGGACATGTTCTTGTGAATCACTCCGATTCCGCCGGCGCGCGCCATCGCGATGGCCATCTCGGCCTCGGTGACGGTGTCCATGGCGGCGGCAACGAGGGGGATGTTGAGGGGGATGGTGCGGGTGAGACGGCTCTTGGTCGAGACCTCGCGCGGGTGCACCGTCGAGTGCCGGGGCACGAGGAGCACATCGTCGAAGGTGAGACCGGCGGCTTGGCGAATACGACTCATGCGAGCCCGGGGCGCGGATGCACAACGGCCCGCCGGAGTCCTGACAGGAGGACCAGCGGGCCGGAGCGGAACGGTGCCATCTCGAAGTCTACGGACCGGACCGGGTGAAATCAAGCACCATCAGCGCGTTTTGCGACGGTCACCTCACCCCCCGGCGCCAGAGCGCGTAGACCGGTACACCGAGGAGCACGATCAGCAGGCCAAGCTCGGAATAGAGCCGCTGCTTCGGGTCCACGAGCAAGACGACGAGCAGGAAACCGATGGCGAGGATGTAGAGGGCCGGGAGCACGGGATAGCCGACGGCTTTGACCGGTCGGGGGGCGTCCGGACGGAGCCGGCGCAAACGGAACAACGCGACCGCCGTGAGGAGATAGAACAGGAGCGCCGCAAAGACGACGTAGTTGAGCAGCTCACTGTAGGTACCGCTCACGCACAGGACCATCGTCCACAGCGCCTGCGCCACGAGACCGAACACCGGGGTGCGATACTCCGGATGCAGCTGTCCGGCAGGGCGGAAGAACACGCCGTCGCGGGCCATCGCGTAGTAGACCCGGGCTCCGGCGAGGATCAGTCCATTGTTGCAGCCGAAGGTGGAGATCAGGATCGCGACCGCCATCACGATCGCGCCGGCGGGCCCGACCATGGCCTCCATCGCGGCCGTGCCGACGCGGTCCTGGGCCGCGTATTGGATCCCCCGCGCCAGCACATCCGCGCCGTTCGGATCGCCATGGAACGGCAGGACGTTCAGGTACGCTACGTTCGCTATCACGTACAGCAGGCTCACCAGGCCGGTGCCGAGACCGAGGGCGAGCGGGATGTTGCGACGAGGCTCGCGCACTTCGGCGCCGGCGAACGTCACGTTGTTCCACGCGTCGCTCGAGAACAACGAGCCCACCATTGCGGCACCCAGCACCGGCAGTACCGCGAGGCTCCAGTGACCCGTCCCCCAAAACGAGCCGAAATTCGCCGCGGCGACATCGGGCCGCCGAAAGATCGTGAGCCCGAGCAGAATGAGCGCGGAGAGTGCACCGACCTTCGCGACGGTGAAGATGCTCTGGATGGCCGCGCCCAGGCGGACGCCCCGAATGTTGACGGCGGTGAGGACTGCCACCATGACGACGGCGACCACGCGCTGCGGCGAGAGGCCGAGTTGAATGGTGCCGCCCGGCATGTCGAAGGACCCCAGCTTGAGAAAAACGTCGGGGGTCAGGCCCGGGATCAGCACGCCAAGGAATCGGCCGAAGGCCACTGCCACGGCCGCGATCGTGCCGCTCTGAATGACCGTGAAGAGCGTCCAGCCGTAGAGGAAGCCGGCCGAGGGCGCCAATCCCTCGCGCAGGAACACGTACTGTCCGCCCGCGTTCGGCATCATGCCGGCCAGCTCGGCATAGGCGAGGGCGCCGGTGACGGTCACGGCTCCCGTGATCGCCCAAACGAGCAGCAGACCGGCCGGACCAAAGTCCGAGACTTGGCGGCTGATGTCGGCGGAGACGATGAAGATGCCCGAGCCGATCATCGATCCAACGACGAGCGACACCGCGGCGAGCGGGCCGATGCCGCGGACGAACTGCGTCTCGTTGGACGGCGGCGTGTCGTTCAGCGGTTGGGCGGGAGCGGCCATGACCCGTCAGCCGGTGCTGCGGTCCGCGGGTGGCTTCGGAGGGGCCGGCTCCTCGGCGTCTGTTTCTCCCGCGCGCACGGCTTCCTCGATGACCGCCTGCCCCGCGGCCGCGAGTCCCTTCATGACCTTCGCGGCGCTGTCGACCAGGCCCATCGTTCCGCTGATCGCCTGGATGGGGAGCTTGCCGGCCCGCATGGTGTCTTCCACCGTCTCGGTGAGCTGCGCGAGCAACCCGCCTGACCGGGGTCGCTCGGCGTACTTGCTGGAGAGAAACTCGGCGTAGTCCAACACCTCGTACGCGCGCTCATCGTTCAGCGTTTCGAGCACGCGCAGGATGCGCTGCTTGAGAAGATCGTTCATTTGGGTACCCCGTTCACGACGCTGGCCAGCTCCACCACGGGGGTCGCAAGGTATTTCGTCCGCGGGGCGCGGACGATTACCCGAAGCGTCAGCTCCTGCAGCGGCGGCGTGGCCTCGAACTGCGTCAGTTGATCCCGCGGCACGATCACGTACACGAAACCCGGCTCCGGCAACGGCCCACGCGTCAGGAGAAACCGTTGACCGGCGGGAAGCTCCGACCGCAATTCGTCGGCGGTCTGGATCGCGATGAATTGCACGCGCCATTCGACCGTTTGGCCGACGTAGCGCTGCGGGTCGGCGCGAATCTCCTCGGCCGAAACGCCGACGAGCGCGCCCTCGGAGGCGGGCTTGAGGTCCGACTGGCGGACCCACCCCTCGAGCTGGACGCGAACCCACTCACCGGCGCGCGCGATGACACGCCCGCCCGTCCCGGGCTCGAGCGTGCCCAGCTGTCCCCCTTCCGGCGCGACCGCCAGCGTTGAAGCCTTCGTGGTCTCGACCCGGACGTCTTTATCGGCGCCGGCGGCCACCGCGGGGGCCGGCGTGGCCGGCGCCTGGCGCTGGGCACCGCCGTGCTGCGTCGGCGCAATCGCCGGCTTGGCTGGCGTGGCGCGGGAAGGGGCGGGTTTCGACGGGGCGGGACCCTGCTTGGGTGTGAGCGCGGCGGTTTCGATCGGGGCAGCCACGAGACGGCGGGGCACCCAGCCGGTGCGCTTGATGCGCACCCAACCGTTTCGGGTGCCGAGTTTGCGCAGCAACGTCCCCTTCCGGAATCGCGCTATAATGTCGCCGTTCGGTGTCTCGCGCAGGTTTTCGCCGTCGGCGGCGGTGACCATCAGATCGAACCCGTCACGCGACGTCGGACTGACCGAGCCGCCGAAGATCCAGCCGCTCAGCGTGACCTCGGTCCACGTGCCCTGGGTCTTGCCGGTGCTCACGGTGGCGCCGTCAGGCAGACTGCCCAGCACGATGCCGCCGATGCCTCGGCGCAAGTCGGTCGCAGCGGTAAGGGTGCTCCGTGCCTGCGCGCTGAGTGGCGGTGCGGCGAGCAGGACGAGCGCCAGCGCGCAGGCTGGTAGCCGGCGGAGGGTGGGACTAGATTGGGGCGCTTGAATCACCGTCGCGCATAGTAGAGTCCGCGGAGAGCCATGTCAAACCGAAGCGGGCGCCGCCCGGTTGCGCTCGTCGTCCTGGACGGCTGGGGCTACCGGGAGGCACGCGAGGGGAACGCGATCGAGCTGGCCGCGACGCCGGTCTGGCACCGGCTCTGGTCGTCGATGCCGCGGACCCTGCTCGAGGCGAGCGGACTCCGCGTCGGGCTCCCCGAGGGTCAAATGGGCAACAGCGAGGTCGGCCACCTGAATCTAGGCGCCGGCCGAGTGGTTCCGCAGGATCTCGTCCGCATCTCCGAGAGCATCCGCACCGGCGAGTTCTACCGGCTCGATCCCTTGGTCGCGCTCGGCGCACAACTGCGTCAGACCGGCGGCACGCTGCACCTGGTCGGACTGCTCGGACCCGGCGGCGTGCATGCCCTCGACCGCCACCTGCTCGCCTGCATCGAGCTGGGCGTACGGCTCAAAGTCCCGGCGATCGCCATTCACGGATTCCTCGACGGGCGGGACGCTCCGCCCACGCTGGGCGCCGAAGTGGTGCGCACCCTGCTCCAGGACATGCGCCGTATCGCCGGGAACCGGGTGGACGTGGCGACGCTCTGCGGCCGCTATTACGGGATGGACCGGGATCGCCGGTGGGAGCGCACGAAGATCGCATACGACGCGATCGTGCACGGGGTGGGCGATGCCATCACGCATCCCGTGCTTGCGGTCCAGGCCGCCTACCAGCGGGGCGAGACCGACGAGTTCCTGAAGCCGGTCGTGCACCACCGCGACGGCGTTCCCGTCGCTCAGGTACGCAACGGCGACGGCGTGTTCTTCTTCAACTATCGCAGCGACCGCATGCGTCAGATCGTGGCCGCGATGTGCGTGGACCGGTTCGAGGGCTTCGATGTGCGGGACCGACCGACGCTGCATGGCGTCACGATGACGCAGTACGATCAAACGTTCCCGCTGCCGGAGGCCTTCCCTCCGTTTACCCTCGTCCGGATACTGGCGCAGGCCCTGGCCGACGCGGGACTCTCCCAGTTCCGCACGGCGGAAACCGAGAAGTACCCGCACGTCACCTACTTCTTCAACGGCGGCGTGGAGCCCCCGTATCCGAACGAAGAGCGCTGCTTGATTCCCTCGCAGCGGGTGGCCACCTACGACCTGGCGCCTGAAATGAGCGCCGCCGGTGTCACCGAGGCGCTGTGCCGCACGCTCGAGACGAAGGCCCACGACTTTCTCCTCTGCAATTACGCGAACGCCGACATGGTGGGTCACACAGGCGTCGTCCCCGCCGTCATCAAGGCTGTGGAGACGGTGGACCGCTGCCTCGACCGGGTGTTGCGGAGTGCGGAAAGAGCCGGCGCGACCGTCCTCATTACCGCTGACCACGGCAACGCGGAGACCATGATCGATCCGACGACCGGCGGGGTGCACACCGCCCACACGACCAATCCCGTCCCCTTCGTCGCGTTCCAGGCCGAATGCGGGGCGCTGCGCTCGGGTGGCGCGCTGTGCGACGTGGCGCCGACGGTGTTGGGTCTGCTCGGGCTGGAGCAGCCGCCGGAGATGACCGGCTGCGATCTCCGCCAATGACGATCCCCATGCGCGCGGCCGCCGCCGCGCTGGCCCTTTTCGTCTGCCCCGTCCTCCTCGCGGCGCAGGTGGGGCACTCGCCGCAAAGCAGCCCGTACTCGGATTTGGCCAAGGGGAACAGCATCACCTTCATGGGCGGGCGGTTCATGGGCGATGGCGGGCGCGTGGGGGTCGGCCCGAACAGCGGATACACCTTCGGGATCCGCTACGATTTCCACGCCTCGAAGCCGCTAGCGCTCGGCCTCGGTGTCGAGCGGGGCAATCTCGAACGGCTGATCGTCAACCCGTTCAATGCCGCCGATCAG
>DATHMJ010000094.1:0-2426 GCA_035487215.1 Gemmatimonadales bacterium | reverse complement strand
CGGGATCTCACTGACCCCACAAGGCAGTCGCCCAGGTCGGGAGGGCGATGTTTGCGTCCACGCTCGGCGACGCGGATCATCATCACGCCGTGCCTCCGCGCCGCGCGATCATCTGGCTCGCCCTCGCCGTCGGCGTGTTGCTGCCCGCGATCGCCGGGGCGCAGGCGAGCACGGAGAGCTGGTCCTACCTCATCGACAGGCTGGTCGCGGACGGCATCGATCGTGAGCGGGCAACGCATCTCTTCGCCGACCCGCGCGTTCCGCCGTTCACCGGGCTCGAGTTCTCGCTCGGCACCCACGAGCCCCGCGCGCTCTACCGGCCTCTCCTCCGGCCCCGGAGCATCGCCGCCGCCAGGCGCTGTCGCGCGGAGCACGCGGCGTCGTTCGAGGCGGCCCAGCGGGCAACCGGCGTTCCGGCGAGCGTCATCGCGGCGATCCTCCACATCGAGACCGGTTGCGGCGCCTACACCGGATCGAATCCGGTCGTCTACCGGCTGGCGAGACTCGCCATGGCGGACGAACCTGCGAACCTGCAGGCGAACATCGACCGGCTGGCGGGCAGCGACCCCGAGCTCGTTCCCCGGGTTCGCGCCCGGGCTCGAAATCTGACGGACACCTTCTATCCGGAGGTCCGCGCGGTGTTCGAGCTCGGCGACCGGCTCGGCGTCGATCCGCTCATCCTCCGCGGCTCGACTTCGGGCGCCTTCGGCCTGCCCCAGTTCCTGCCGACGAGCTACCTGCGTTACGGAACCGACGCCAACGGCGACGGCCGCATCGACCTGTTCGACGTCGACGACGCCGCCGCGTCGTGCGCGCGCTACCTCGCGGCAGAGGGATGGCGACGGGGATGCTCACCGGCGACCCAGCGAGCGGTCATCCGGCAGTACAATCACTCGGACGCGTACGTCGCGGCCGTCCTCACGATCGCCCGCGCCATCGATGGATCCCACGCGTCGGTCGTAGCCGTCGCGAAGAAGGGCCCCGCACGGCAGCGCGCCACGAGCCATCGCCGGCCGGGCGGGCGAGCACGATCGCGGCACGCTTGAGCCGTCGTCACCAAGGTCGGTGACGGGCGCGGCGCCGAGCGCTCTCAGGTCCTTACAGGCACCGGTTGAGCTCCGGCAGACTACCCGGCGGACACGTCCCGCCGTTGTTGGCGGCGCTGATGCCTCCCCGGTCAGAAGCGCGGTGCCGACGCCGGCGCGGGTAGTGGCCGCAGCAGCAGCGCGAGGATGGCGTCGTGGAACACGAAGGCCACGGCGGTCCCGACCATCACCGCTGCGACGCAGAAGAGGAGGCGGCGCCGGAGCTCCTCCAGATGCTGGACCAGGGTCATCGGAGCGACCTCACTTCGGCGCGGCGAGCTCGTCATCGATGATGTTCTTGAAGTTCTCGTAGGGCTGCGCGCCGGAGACGAGGCGCCCGTTGATGATGAAGCCCGGGGTACCGGTCACGCCGACCGAGGTCCCCTCGGCCATCTGCGCATCGACCGCGGGGGCGCTCCTCTTGTTGTCGAAGCAGTCGTTCCACTTCGCCATGTCGATGCCGGTGCCCTGAAGGAACTGGGTTGCCTTCTCCTTCACATTTTCCGGCGTCATCTGGCCCTGGTTCTCGAAGAAGTCGGAGTAGAGCTTCCAGAACGCCTCGGGTTTCTGCTGCTTCGCGCACTCGGCCGCGATGGCGGCCGGCTTCGCAAACGGATGGAAGGGCAAGGGGTAGTGCTTGTAGTAGAAGCGGACCTTGTGGCCGTAGTCCTTCAGCACCTGCTTATCCATCGTGTTGTACGCGCGGCTGCAGAAGGGACACTGGAAGTCCGAGTACTCGACGATGGTCACCTTGGCGTTGGCGGGGCCCTTGGACGGCTGACCCTTCAGGTCGATCTTCGACATCACGGCCTTGGACGGGTCCACCGTGACGTCCTCGGCCGCGGCGAACACCACGTAGCGCATGTCGGGCGAGGCGATGAAGCCCACCCTCTGCGCGCTGGGCCCCTCGCCGATCTCGAGCGTGCCTTCCTTGGCTCCCTTGATGCTGGTCGAGTCATGGAGCCCGGTCACTGCCGCCTTCGAGGCGGGCGGGAGGTTGTTCTTCTTGCGGTAGTATTTGATGAGCTGCTCCGAGTTGTCCGCAGCCATCGCGAGGCCCGCCCCCAGGACGAGCCCGCCAAGCACGAGTAAGCCTGTCGCGCGCATCGAATCCCTCCTCTGATCGTCTATTGGTTGGAGATCAACGCTCATAACTGCCCGTCCGGGCCCCTGGGGTCAAGCGCGCGCGGGTCCGTTGCCGCCACCGGCGCGGACGGCTACATAGGAGCCCGCAGACCACCCGCACGGAGGAGGCGACATGGCGATCAAGGTTGGGGACACGCTCCCGCCCGATGTGAAGCTCAAGGAGATGAAGGACGGCGCTCCGAAGGACGTGACGCT
>DATHMJ010000093.1:0-3980 GCA_035487215.1 Gemmatimonadales bacterium | reverse complement strand
GACCCCCACGCGGCTCAACGCGGCAGGCGCGCCGGAGGCGCGAGCGCGGAGGGCGAAGGACGGGACCCGCCGCCCGGCGAGAATAGGACCTTCCACGAGGCCGTGCGGCCGGCCGCGCCCGGTGTCGGCAAGAGCCCGGGTATCATCGGGGCATGGCGAGGACCCTCGCTGGCAAGCGACCACCGCCGACAGTACACCCCCCGGTGGGTCGCTGCATCTATTGCGGCTCCGAGGGCTCGCGCTCGGAGCCGCTCGGGGCGGAGCACATCGTCCCGCTTGGCTTGGGCGGGGACTGGATTCTGCCCCGCGCCAGTTGCAAGGCGTGCGCGACGATCACGGGAGAGATCGAGCGCTACTGTCAGCGCGAGATGTACGGGACGGTGCGCGTGCGGATGCAATTGCCGACGCGGCGACCCGGCGGACACCCTACTATGCTCCCGCTCGACATCATCCGTCCTGATGGGCGACGCGAGCGGCGGCTCGTGCCGTCCGGCAAGGCTCCCATGGCCGTGCTCGGATTCCGCTTCCCCCCGCCCGGGCTTCTGCGGGGCGTGCCTCCGGCCGTGAACTTCGAGGGTGAGCTTATCGCGAAGCCGGTCGACGATGAGGCATGGCGGAATCGCCCCGAGATGGAGCGCTTTAAGATCGGCCAAATCAACATGCTCACCTTCGCGCGGATGTTGGCGCAGATCGCGCACGCCTACATGGTCGCCACCGCCGGGCTTGGTTCGTTTCGACCGTTCCTCCCCGACCTCATTCTCGGGCGCTCGACGACGGCTCCGTATTGGGTCGGTGGTGATCCGCACCCGCCTGCACTCGACACAGCGACGGCGCTCCACCACGTCTATCGACAGGACTGCCTCCGAGCGGGCCGGCAGTATTTTCTCGTGGCGGTGCATCTCTTCTCGGTCGCGAGCATGCCGAGATATCCCGTGGTGGTTGGCGAGCCTCACGGCTGGATACGGGCCTAGGCGGGCGCGGCGCGAAAGGGTTTCCGATGACCGATGAACTCGACGACGTCCGCGAGAAGGAAGAGGCCAACTACCAAATCTCCGTCAAGGTCTTGGGTGACTCGGTCTCGCTCGTGCAAGACCTGCTCGACGTCCACGCGCTCATCACGACGACGGCCGCCCGGTCAAAGCTCATCCTGAAGCCCGAGCACTACGTGACGCTGCACTTTAGCCTCGCGGCGCGCTACCACCTGACCATCGGAAGCTTGCGGTGCTCCGAGCGCACCCCACCGACGCGGTCCGAAATGGCCGCATGGCGATCGAGTGCGCCGCGTTCGCGGCTCGCGTGAAGACCAATCCGGACATGGCCCCGGTGTGGATCGACGCGGGGCTCAGCGACGAGGCCTATGAGCGCTACCTCAAAGTCTTTTCCAGCGGGAAAATCTTCCCCGACGAGCACCCGGTGCTCCGGGAACTGGGGAGCCGGTTCGATACTACGTCGAAGGTCTCGCACCCCTCGCTCTACGCGCTCGCCCAACACGTCCGGATCGCGAAGACCGACGCGGGCGCGGAGGTCATGTTTCACTGCTTCCCGGTGGACAAGCCGAGTTGGGCCGAGCCCGCGCGCACATTCTTTTGGACGGTCGACACCCACTTCGGGGCGGTGCGCGTCTTCGTCGACGCCCTGGCCAAGCCGCTGGAGAGCGAGCGCGCGGTGATCGATGTTCGGGTGAACGCGATCGACGCCAAGTTGGCTCTGCACAAAAATCGGTGGCGGGACGCGATCCTCCGCAAGCCGGACAAGCCGGTAGACCCCGAGGCCCTGATCGTCATCCCGCCGTTCTAGCGGCTTGGGCGGCGGCGGAGCGCCCCCGAGGTGGCCCGATCCCGTCCGCGGACAGGTCCACTCCGCAGCAGGACATCCTGATCCCGAAGTTCAATGCTGGAGGACCTGAGGAGCAATGACCGCAGAACCCATCACGTTCGACGCGAGACGACCTTCGTGCGAGGGGACCAGAGGACTTCCAATCCGGGACCGTTTTTCGGGACGGTGTGGCGAAGTCGAACCCGCGAAGATTAGATCCCGTCCACGTTAGGACGAACCGCCCCGGAGCGCATGGCCGCTACGTACTCCGTGAGAGATATTTGATAGTAATCGCAATTGACACTAAAACAATATTGGTGTCAATTAGCGATGACGTGAAATCAACGCGGGCCTACCGGATGCAGGCCAGGGCGGCCGGAGTGGTGCAAACCCGGCAGCGGATCCTCCGCGCGGCCTTCGACCTCTCACACGAGAAGATGTCGCTGGAGATCGTGTTCACCGACATTGCGGAGCGCGCCGGGGTGAGCGTGCAAACTATCCTGCGGCACTTCGGCAGCCGGGACCGCCTTCTAGACGCCGTCGCCGCCTTCGCTCGCCGGGAGATCGCTCAAGAGCGCGTGGCCCCGATCGGCGACGTGGACGCCGCGGTCCGCGTCATCTTCGACCACTACGAGCGCCGCGGCGACGCGGTGCTCCGCTTCATCGGCCAGGAGTCGTTCGACGAGCGGATCCGGCAGGTGACCGAGCGCGGCCGATCGATGCACCGCGACTGGGTCGAGCGGGTCTTCGCCCCCCAGTTGGCGGCGCACCCGGCGAGGGACCGCGCGGCGCTGACCGACCTGCTGGGCGTCGCCACCGACGTCTACACCTGGAAGCTGCTGCGCCGCGACCGGGCGCTGGGCCTCCAATCGGCACGGGCACGCGTCCGACAGCTGATCACGGCCATTATGAGCAAGCCGCGGGAGGCACCCTGACATGGCGCGCATCTTGTTTGTCACCTGGGACGGGGGCGGCAACCTGCCGCCTGCTCTGGGTATCGCGCGTGAGTTGCAGCGCCGCGGCGAGTGGGTCCGCTTCCTAGGGCACCCGCAGCAACGCAGCGCCGTCGAGGGGGCAGAGTTCCGATTTGAGCCCTACATGCACGCGCGGCCCTGGTCGGCCATCGCGCCGCTTGCCGGGTTGAAGGCGGCTGCCGCTTTCTCCGCTATGTTCACCGACCGCGGCCCAGGGCAGGATCTGCTGGCCGCGGTGGCCCGCGAACCCGCGGATGTCGTCGTGATCGATTGCATGGTGCTCGGGGCGTTGCAGGCGGCTCAACGCACGGGGCTGCGGTCTGTGGTGCTGGCCCACACATTTTACGAATTTCTCACGCACCGATGGAGCCGGGGGCCGATCGGCCTGGTCGCCAGGCTGAAGGGGCAACGGCCCCGGACACTCTGGTCCGCAGCCCGGGCGATGATCGTGCCCGCCCTCGCGGCGCTGGACCCGGCAACGCGCCGGCCGCTACCCAGCTGGGTCCGGCATGTCGGGCCGATCTGGCCCGCTGATGCCCCGCCACCCACCTCCGCCGTTCCGGGCGAACCGAGCGTCCTGGTCAGCCTCAGCACTATTCACTATCCCGGTCAGGCCAAGGTACTTCAGGCCATTTTAGACGCGCTGGGCGAGCTACCGGTGCGGGCAATCGTCACAACCGGCCGCGCCGTCGACCCGGCGAGTCTCCGGGCGCCAGCAAACGCCGAGGTGCATCGGCTCCTGCCGCACGCGGCGATCATGCCGAAGGTCTCGCTTCTGATCGGACACGGCGGCCATGGCACCACCATGTACGCGCTGGCCCATGATCTGCCACTGGTCATCATCCCGATGCACCCCATGCTCGACCAACCGATGATCGCCCGCGTGCTCCACGCGGAGGGCGCCGCCCAGGTGCTCGCCCGGACGGCCTCGCCCGGACAAATCCGCGCTGCGATTCGGGACATGCTCGCGGACGGGCCGCATCGGGCCGCCGCCGCGCGGTTGGGCGCGACACTCCGCGCTACTACTGGCGCGAAGGCGGCGGCGGACCAGATTCAGCACATCGTCGGATGTCTCTGACGCTGTGAGGCAGCCTGGTGAGCACAGGACTTCCAATCCTACGTGCAGCTCTGAACAAGTCCCGAAGCTACTTCGGGCTGCCAGTTCCGGCGCAAGAACGTCGTCGGATACCA
>DATHMJ010000092.1:0-8202 GCA_035487215.1 Gemmatimonadales bacterium | reverse complement strand
GACGGGAACACGTCGATCACGCGGTTGATCGTCTGCACGGCAGAATTCGTGTGCAGCGTCGAGAACACGAGGTGACCGGTCTCGGCGACGACCAGCGAAGTTTCGATCGTCTCGAGGTCGCGCATTTCGCCGATCAGTACGATGTCGGGGTCTTGGCGCAGCACGTGCCGAAGCGCGTGGTTGAAGCCCTTGGTGTCGGCGAAGACCTCGCGCTGGTTCACGAGGCAGCGCTTGCTCTCGTGAACGAACTCGATCGGGTCCTCGACGGTGACGACGTGCTCCCGTCGCTCGACGTTGACCTTGTCGACCATCGACGCGAGGCTCGTCGACTTACCGCTGCCGGTCGGTCCGGTGACGAGCACGAGGCCGCGCGGCTTGAGCGAGATTTCCTCCAGGATGGCCGGGAGGCTCAACTCCCGGATCGTCTTCACCTCGTACGGAATCGCGCGGAACGCGAAGGCGAGCGTGCCCCGCTGCTGGTAGATGTTGGTCCGGAACCGGCCGACGCCGGGCACGCCGATCGCGAAATCGGCCTCTTTCTTCTCCGCGAACTCCTTCACCTGCCGCGGCGTCATCACCTGCTCGGCCAGCAGCTTGAGATCTTCCGGCTTGAGCGGGGCCATTTCGAGCGTCGCCAGCTCGCCGTTCACGCGCACGGTCGGCGCGCGGCCCACTTTGAGCAGCAGGTCGGAGCCATTGCGCTGGATCATCTGCGCGATGGCTTGCTTGAAGTTGAACGGCGCGACGGCGCCGGCCCCGCTCGGCTCACCCATTCGGATCCACCCGGAAGAGGACCTGTCCGTACTCGACCGGTTGCGCGTCCTCGACGCTCACCTCGCGGACGACCCCGGCGATCTCGGCCTCGATCTCGTTCATGATCTTCATTGCCTCGATGATGCAGACCGTTTGGCCGGAGGACACCCGGGTGCCGACCTGTACGTACGGGTCGGCGCCGGGCTCGGGCGACCGGAAGAACGTCCCCACCATCGGCGACCGGATCTCTTTGAGCCCGCTCGCCGCGGCGTGACCCGGCGGCGCGCCGGCCGGCGCGTGCTCCGCCGGCCGAGCGACCGGAGCCGCGGGCGCCGACAGCGGCATATGCGCGGCGACGGGGTGCGCCACGACGGTGTTCGACGTGCGCGTGATGACGATCCCGGTGCCGAACCACCCCTTCACTTCGATGGAGCCGATTTCGGGCGATTCCCGCAGCAGCTGCGCGAGCCGGCGGACGTCCTTCAAGTCGAGCGACTTGATGCCGGGCACCGTCTGAAGCAGCTCCGCCAGTTGCTGCATTTCCTGTGGGGTCATAAAGGGGTTGGTGGCCTCACACGAGTTCGACCAGCTCCGTCCGGTTGTCCGAGAGACACTCCGGCCCATCAGGGCCCAGGAAGATGTCATCCTCCAGCCGTACGCCGCCCCAGCCCGGAAGATAGATCCCCGGCTCGACCGTGACCACGGCGTGGAGCGGAAGCGGCGCCTCCGCGGTGGGCGCGACCCGGGGTGCTTCGTGCACCTCCAGCCCGAGGCCGTGTCCGAGCGAATGGCCAAAGGCCTGTCCGAAGCCCCGCTCCGCGATCACCTCGCGGGCCAGCGCATCGCCCTCGCGGCCCGTCATGCCCGGGCGCAGATGCTCGATTGCGCGCCGCTGCGCCGTCCGCACCAGCTGGTAAATGGCGCGCTGCCGCTCGTCCGCCTTACGGCCCACGACGACGGTGCGCGTGAGGTCCGCGCAGTAGCCGTCCACTTGAGCGCCGAAGTCGAGCAGCAGCCAGTCGCCGGCTTCGATCGCTCGCCGGCTCGTGCGCGCGTGTGGCAGAGCCGAGCGCGGGCCCGACGCGACGATCGTGGCGAAGGGGTGCCATTCGCTGCCGCGTCGCCGCAGGGCGCTCTCCAGCTCCGCCGCGACGTCCGCCTCCGTCCGCCCGACGCGAACACCCGGCAGCACGTCGGCCAGGGCTGCCTGGGCCAGCTCCGCGGCCTGGCGGATCGCGGCGACCTCGCCGGGATCCTTCACCGCCCGCAGCCGTTCGACGAGGTCGTTCGTGGGCACGACCCGACCGGCAGTTCCCCCCGACAGCCGCTCGGCGTCGCGGACGGTCAACGCGTGTGCTTCGATGCCGAGCACCTGCGGCGGATGCTCGCCCAGGTGCGTGAGCAGCCGGTGCCATACACTGGCCTGGTCGATCTCCGCTCGCGCGGACTGTCCCAATTCCTGGGGCGCTTGCGTCGCGTACCGAAAGTCGGTGACGAGGAGCGCGTCATCCCCTCGAATCAGGAGCAGCGCGGCCGACCCGGTGAAGCCTGTGAGATACCGAATGTTCGGAAGATGGGTGACCAGCAGCCCATCCAGCCCTTGATCGGCGAGCGTGGCTCGCAACCGCCGCTGACGCTCGGCCCGGCAGTCAGGCGGCACGAAGCCGGCCCACGAGCCCGTGCAACGCCAGCACGTAGCTCTGCGCGCCGAAACCCGTCACCAAACCCACCGCGAGATCCGCGAGCACCGATTGCCGGCGCTCAGGCTCCCGCGCAAAAATGTTCGACAAGTGCAGCTCGACGAAAGGGACCCGCACGGCGAGAAACGCGTCGCGGAGCGGAAGACTCGAGTGACTGAGCGCCGCGGCGTTCACGAGCGCCCCGTCGGCGCGGCCCTTCAAGCTCTGCACCGCGTCGACCAGCGCTCCCTCGTGATTCGATTGCAGCCAGTCGATGTCGGCACCGAGCTTAGCGGCTTCGGTCCGGACCAGCTGCTCGATCTCCGCCAAGGTCGTGCGCCCGTAAATCTCGGGCTCCCGCGCTCCCAGCAGGTTAAGGTTGGGACCGTTCAGAACCGCGATGCGCATTCAGCGCTTCAGGCCCTGGAGCCACGCGTGGAACTGGTCCAGGTCATCACCGCCACGGGCGTGCGAGCGGCCCGTCGCCGGCGGCGGAGTCGGGATCCCCGGCTTGGGAGGCGAGCCGAAGAAGTCGTCGAACGTGCCGGAGCCGGGTGCGTTCGGCGCGGCTGTCTCGCCCGACGGGCGACCGACGGCCGGCGCGACCGGCGGAGGCTCCTCACCGAACACCGAGCCCAGCGACAGCGGCTCGCCCGCGGGTCGCGTGGCCTCGGCCTCCTCGGGGACAGGGCCCGTTGGCACCGCCGCCGACTCCGCGCGCGCCGGCCAGCGCGGAGCCATGTCGTCGGGACGGTTCTTCAGGAGCGACTGGAACAGTGAGGCGACCGATTGTCCGCCGGTCTCGCGTGCGGCGTAGGCAGGACGGGGCGGCGGCGCGGCGGCGGCAGCTTGCCGCGTCTCGAGGTCGGCGAGACGGCCGGCCAACTGGGTATCTCCCGGGGTCCGGCGGACCAGCTCGCGGTAGACGGTGATCGCCTCGGCGACGTGGCCTTGGCGCAAGAACACCTGGGCCATCGTCTCGGTGACGACGAGCTCCGGCTCGGCCGTTGCCGGTGCATCGTCCATCTCGGCGACCGGCTCCGGCACACGGGGCGCCGGGGGCCGCGTCGAGGGGGCTCGCCCAGTCGCTTTGGGCTCGGTCGCGCTGGGCTCCGCCGCTGTCTCGTCGTCCGTGTAGAAGTCCGCCGATCGGCCGAACAGCGCCTCCGCCGGGGGCGGATCGATGTCGAGCGGCTCGTCATCCCGAGTCACGTCGCTCTCTGAATCGCCCCGGGACTCGGACGCCGGCGGGGCGAACGGATCGTCCACCGGCGACGTCAAGCCCGGCAGCGCCGACGTGATCGGCTCGGGCGGTGCGAGATCGCGACGCAAGCCATCGATCCCGGATGGCGTGCCAGTGACCTGGGCCAGCAGATCGTCCACCGCGCTCGGGGTCTGATATTCGGAATGACCGGAGACGTTGAGGACGATGTCTTCCGACTGCTCGAAGCCGAACGAGTCGGAGTCCGGGAACGACGACGACGGTTGGGGCGCCTCGGGCGGCTCCTCCGTGTACGGCGCGGGAGTCGACTCGAGATCCTCGACGCGAATCGGTCCCGCGGTGCTCGTGAGGTCGTCGGGCCGCGCCACCCAACCGATGTACTCGACCGGTGGCACCTCGCTCGGCGCGGGCGGCTCCGGCGTCCGCTCCAGTGCTTCGGGCGCGGCAACCGGCTCCTCCACTACCGCGGGCTCGGGTGGTGGCGACGTGTCGAGCGCGGAGACGACCGGGGCCTCAGCCAGCGCCTCGGCGGCCGCGGTGCCGGCGTCCGGCAGGACCGCACTGCCTTCGGCCTTCTGCCGCTGCAGCTCGCGTATCCGGTCGAGCTGCGCCCGGGCCTCGTCATTGCTCCGATCCACGGCGAGCAGGGCTTGCAGCCACCGCTCCGCCTCGTCGTAGCGGACGAGTCGCTCGGTGATGTCGGCGAGTGCCTTCAGGGCGATGACGTTTTCCCCGTCCAGGCCGAGCACGTGATTGAACGCCCGCTCGGCGCCCGGCAGATCGTTCAGGTCCCAGTGACAGCGGCCGAGGACGATATTGGCGGGGATGTAGTCCGGATGCTTCTCGAGGCCGGGAACGAGGATCTCGAGCGCTCGCTGCAGTTCCTTCTGCTTGCGGTAGGCCTCGGCAAGCGGCGCGAAGGTCAGGCCATTCGGGTTCTCTCGCCAACGGCTCTCGAGCTTCGCAATCTCGCTGGTGGACATCCCGGTCCCGGTTGGAAGAAAGTGTGTGGGGGCGGATGCGCCTAAGTCGTTGGGGGGCTTACGCTGAGAGTAGCGAAGCACGACGACACTGTCAACTGCCGGCCGCCTGATTCGTCCTTGAGGTTTGACGTTGTCCCGCTTAAGCTTATGCCTCTTTTTGGCAGCGGCGTATGATCAAATGGTTCCGTAGTGGCATCGCGGTCAAGGCGGCGGGGGTCGTGTTCGTCGTCTTGATGCTCATGTTCGTCCTGACCAGCGTGGATTGGGGCAAGCTCACCACCGGCACGAGCATCGGAAAGGTGAACGGTCGCCCGATCGACGCCCGCCAATACCAGCGCGAGGTACAGCAAGCCACCGAAGTTCGCCAGCGCCAGGCCCCGCAGAGCCTGGGTCTCGACGACTACGAGGCCATCCGGAACGACGTGTGGGACCAGTTCGTTACCAACGAGCTGCTCCGCTCCGAGTACTCCCGCCGCGGCATCCGCATCAGCGACGACGAAATTCTCGACGCCATCCGTACCGCGCCGCTCCAGGATTTCTACCGGCTCCCCGAGTTCCAAACCGACGGCAAGTTCGACCCGGCCAAATATCAGCGCTGGCTCGGCTCGAGCGTAGCCCAACAGTTCCTGCCGGCCATGGAAGCGCAGTACCGGGACCAGCTCGAGCAAGCGAAGCTCTTCCGCGCCGTGACGGCGGACGTGTTCCTCTCCGATCCCGCCCTGTGGGAGCGCTACCGGGATGAGCACGAGGCGGTCAAGGTCGACCTCGCCGCGATCGTGCCGTCCGCGGCGGTGCCCGACTCGGCCGTCAGCGTGACGCCGACGGAAGTGGAAGCCTGGTACCAGGCCCATCGGAACGAGCTGGACCGTCCGAAAACGATCTTCACCAGTTTCATCGCGCTCTCGCGCCTGGCCGACGCATCCGACACCGCGGCCGCGTTGGCCCGCGCCGAGGGCGTGCGAAAAGAGCTGGTCGGGGGTGCGCCGTTCGCCGAAGTTGCCAAGCGGGAATCCGCCGACACGGTGTCGGGCAACAAGGGCGGCGATCTGGGCGAGTGGACCCGCGGCGCGTTCGATCCCAAGTTCGATTCCGTCGCCTTCTCCATGAAGTTGAACGAGATCTCCGAGCCGGTGCAGACCCAGTTCGGCTATCACCTGATCGAGGTCACCAGCCGAACGGGAAACAAGGCGAAGGCGCGCCACATCCTGATCCCTATCGAGGTGGCGGGCCATCACCGTGACCGCCTCGATGCCCAGGCCGATTCCCTCGACAAGCTGGCCGCGGAGCACGCCGATCCCGCCGCGCTCGATACCGCGGCGCGCGCGCTCCACCTGCAAGTGGGACACGCCAAGCCGCTCCCCGCCGGGAGCAAGATGCAGATCGGGCTCCTCACCCTCCCTGACGCGGGCGTGTGGGCCGCCGAGGCCAAAGTGGGCCAGATCAGCCAGATCATCGAGACGCCGTTCGCGATGTATGTCTTCCGGGTCGACAGCATCCACCCGGCCGGGATTCCCAAGCTCGACGCGGTAAGGGATACAGTCACCCGAGTGGTGCGCGACGCCAAGAAGAGGACGCAGGCGCGGAAGATCGCCGAGGACCTGGTGAAGCGGGTTGACGGAGGAAGCACGCTGGCGCAGGCCGCGGACGCCATGAAGCTACCCCACGAGGTTTACGGCCCCTTCACTCGGCTAAGCTCGCCGATCAAGGATCCCTTCGTCACCGGCGCGGCCTTCGGGCTTCCGACCGGCAAGCACAGTGGCGTGCTCGACACGAAGGAGGGCCTGTACGTTCTCCAGGTGCTGGAGCACACCCCGGCCGATTCCGCGGCGTTCACGAAGGACCTGGACAAGCTGCGGGCCCAAGCGATGCAGCAAGCCCGTCAGGAACGGGTCCAGACGTATCTCGCCGGCCTACGGACCTCGGCCAGGATCGTCGACAATCGGAGCAAGATGGTGCAGCAGGTCGGCCCAACAGGGAGTTGAGTGGTTAGCCGATAGCTGTTGGCCTGTCGCAGCTAGCTCAGCGAAAAGCCCTCCAGTCCGAACCTGGAGGGCTTTGTCGTCGGCAACCTGAACGCGTCGATCGAACCCTATTGCGACAATCGCTTCGGATCACCCGACGAAGGCGCATTCTGCTGCGCTGAATCCACCTGTCGCGGGGCGGCGGGGCGTTCGTCCGGATTGCTGAGGATCGCGTCCTGGGTATCGGTCAGGCTCCGCTTGAACTCCCGAATACCCTTGCCGATGGAGGCCCCCACCTCCGGAAGCCGCTTCGCTCCGAACAGGAGCAGCACGACCACCAGGATGAGCATGATCTCCGAGAAGCCAAGATTTCCCACAGAGCCCTCCTAGAAGAGCGACCGCGCGATCAGGTACGCCACGAGGACGCCGACCAGGCTCAGCAACGACACATGGAGCCCGATCGGCCCCAGGGTGAAGTTTACCACCAGGAGATCGATCGAGACAGGTCCGAACGTGGGCGAGGCGGTCGTCGTGAAAAACGTCTTCGCCGCGCTGTCGGGCAGCCATTGCCGGAGAAACGCGGTCAGAAAGCCTCCGGCGACGAAGCCGGTGATGAGCACTCCGATGTAGAAACCGGGTCGATGAGGTCCGCTGGCCATCAGCTGCGCCGATCGAGCACATAGGTGATGCTCGCCCGGAGCGCGTCCCGGGCGGGCGAAGACGGCAGGAGATCCAGCTCAGCGTCGGCCTGTTGGCCCAGCCGCTGAGCGCGCTCGCGAGCGTATTCGAGACCGCCTGCCCGGGCGACCGCGCCGATCACTTCGGTGATTTGCTCGTCCGCCGGCTCGGTGCTCCGGAGAAGCCCGCTGACCGCCCGTCGCTCCGTCTCGTGCATCCGGGGCAATGCGTATATGAGCGGCAAGGTGACCTTGTGCTCGCGCAAGTCGGATCCCGAAGGCTTACCGAGCACGGCGGCGTCGGCCGTGTAGTCCAGAAGATCGTCGACGATCTGGAACGCCATGCCCAGCGCTTCGCCGAAGCGGCGGAGGGCCGCCCGCTCGGTCGGCTGCGCGGCGAGGGCGCCGACCTCGGCCGCCCCGGACAGCAGGGACGCGGTCTTGGCGCGGATCAACAGATCGTATTGATCCTCGCTGAATTCGAGGGGATCGTGGGCGAGCAGTTGGCGCATTTCGCCTACCGTCATCTCATTGGTGACCCGGCTCAACACCCGCAGGGTCTCGAATTCGTCCAAGCGCACCAGCTCGATCACCGCACGGGAATAGAGATAGTCCCCCATGATAACCGAGATCTGGTGACTGAACAGCGAATTGATCGTGGGCATGCCCCGACGCAAGACGGAGTGGTCCACCGAGTCGTCGTGCACCAGCGTGGCGAGATGGATCAGCTCGACCACGGCGGCGACGATGACCGAGCGGTTGGTCGGTCCTCCGGTGGCTTGATCCGCCAACAGCATGATGGTGGGTCGGAACAGCTTGCCCTGCATCTGGAGCAAGTGGGCGTTGACTTCGCGAATCAGCTGGAAGTCCGCCTCGATGATCCGGCGAAGCTCCTTCTGCACTCGCTCGAGCTCGGCGCGGACGGGC
>DATHMJ010000091.1:0-10400 GCA_035487215.1 Gemmatimonadales bacterium | reverse complement strand
CCACTCTCACCACCCGATTTCCGGTCTCCGAGAACCCGGCCGCCCGCCCTTTGCCGCATGACCTGGGCCACTCAGCAGCCGGGTTTGACGTTGGAGATGCCTGAGCCTTAAGGGGTTGCACGGCGGGCCTCTCGGGCGCGGCTCCCGACGCCCCCTCCGGGGGGCTAACTTAGACGCCAGAACCTCCAGGCGAGGACCGATGCAGACCGAAGCCCTTACCGCTTCCTCCCCCGCCGCCGACACGTTCCCGATCAACGGCACCGATTACATCGAGTTCTACGTCGGCAACGCCAAGCAGGCCAGCGTGTACTACCGCACGGCCTTTGGCTACCGGCTGGTGGCGTACCGCGGGCCGGAGACCGGCGTTCGCGACCGCGCCAGCTATGTCCTCGAACAGGACAAGGTGCGGCTGGTGCTGACCACGCCGCTCCGCCCCGAGCATCCGGTCGCCGAGCACGTGCAGGCGCACGGCGATGGGGTGAAGGACATCGCCCTTTGGGTAGATGACGCGCGAAAGGCCTATGGCGATGCGATCGAGCGGGGGGCGCAATCAGCTTCTGAGCCGACCGTGCTCCGGGACGCCGACGGCGAGGTCATAACTGCCGGCATCCGGACGTACGGCGAGACGGTGCACTCCCTGGTGGAGCGCCGGAACTATCGCGGGGTGTTCATGCCGGGGTTCGTGCCGTTGGAAGCCCAGTACAATCCGGAGCCGGTCGGGCTCAAATACGTCGACCACTGCGTGGGCAACGTCGAGCTGGGCGCCATGAACCGGTGGGTCCAATACTATGAGAGGGTGCTCGGCTTCTACAACCTGATTTCCTTCGACGACAAGACCATCTCGACCGAATATTCGGCGCTCATGTCCAAGGTGGTCGCCAACGGAAACGGTCGGATCAAGTTCCCGCTGAATGAGCCTGCCGAAGGGCGCAAGAAATCGCAGATCGACGAGTATCTCGAGTTCTACCGCGGACCCGGCGTCCAGCACATCGCCATCGCCACCGACGACATCGTCAGCACGGTGACGGCCATGCGCGACCGCGGCGTCGAGTTCCTTCGGGTGCCGACCACGTATTACGACACCGTATTGGACCGGGTGGGCCGGATCGACGAGGATATCGCGCCGCTCCGCGACCTGGGAATTCTGGTTGACCGGGACGACGAGGGGTACCTGCTCCAGATCTTCACCAAGCCGGTAGAGGACCGGCCCACGCTCTTCTACGAAATCATCCAGCGGAAGGGCGCCAAGAGCTTCGGGGCCGGCAACTTCAAGGCCTTGTTCGAAGCCATCGAGCGGGAGCAAGCGGCAAGGGGAAACCTGTAAGAGGACACAATGCCTATTTACCACTCCCTTGGCCAATTCCCCAAAAAGCGGCACACCGTGTTTCGGAAGGCCGACGGGGGGATTCATGCCGAGGAGCTGATGGGCCACGAAGGGTTCGTGGGAACCTCGTCGCTCCTCTATCACCTCCATCCCCCGACCACGGTCAAGTCCGCCCGCCGAGTGAAGGAGATCGTCTGGGAAAAGGACGACGACACGTCCCTCCGGCACCGGCATTTTCTGACCGCGCGGGCCAAGAAGGGCGGCAGCCCAACGCTCGATCGCATCCCGATTCTGTTCAACCAGGACATCGGGATGCTGTACTGCGAGCCCGACGAGCAGGACGCCCACTTCTACCGGAACTCGATGGCTGACGAAGTGGCGTACGTGGTCGAGGGTAAGGGTGTACTCGAGTCCGTCTTTGGCGACCTGCCCTATCAGAGCGGCGACTACATCGTCATCCACCGCAACATTACGCACCGCTGGCGGCTCGACCTGGGCGGCGGTCCGACGAAACTGCTGGTGTTCGAGAGTCGCGGACACGTCCGCTGGCCGAAGCGGTACCGGAACGAGTTCGGGCAGTTGCTCGAGGGGGCGCCGTATTCCGAGCGGGACATCCGCCGGCCTGTCGAGCTCCGCACCCACGACGAGCTGGGCGATTTTCCGATCTTGGTCAAGCAGTACGGGGCGGTCAACGAGCTGATGCTCGACCACCATCCGTTCGATGTGGTGGGGTGGGACGGGTACTTCTATCCGTGGATCTTCAACATCCACGACTTCGAGCCGATCGTCGGGCGGATCCACCAGCCGCCGCCGGTCCACCAGACGTTCCAGGGCGACGGGTTCGTCATCTGCAGCTTCTGCCCGCGGCCCTATGACTTCGACCCGAACGCGGTCCCGGCCCCCTACAACCACAGCAACGTGGATTCCGACGAGGTGCTCTTCTACGCCTCCAGCGAGTTCATGAGCCGGAAGGGAATCGAGTACGGGAGCATCACCCACCACCCCGACGGCCTGCCGCACGGGCCGCACCCGGGGCGGGCGGAGGCCAGTATCGGCCAGAAGTTCACCAACGAGCTTGCGGTGATGATGGACAGCTTCCGGCCGTTACATGTGGCAAAATCTGCCGTGGCGATCGAAGACCCGAATTACCACCGCTCGTGGGTCGAGCAGCAGCATGCGGCATTCAATCCTCCGACGTCGTAGGGGTGCAAGGGGATCCCTGACGTAGCGCGACCCCTCGGTCCGCGCCAGCGATGCCTCGGTCCGCTGAGGAACCGGTCGGGGCGTCGGTGGCGTCGGCGAAGGGCCGCGTGCGGGGGTGATGCACTCCATGTGCCAGCGATGCCGTCGCGAGTAAGACGCTGTCTTTGACGCACATCAGAAAAATGAATCGCAGCTCCTCGTCGCGCCGCCGCCGCATTCCGCCGTCCGATCGTCGCGGTTGACCCTCGAATTTCGCGCGCTTGATTTCCCGCCGCATGGACGAACCACTCTGGACCCCGTCACCCGATCGGGTGGCAAGGGCCAATTTGACTCGCTTCGCGCGAGAGCATGCACCGGATGCCGCCCATTTCCGGGCGCTCTACGACTGGTCCATCGCCCAGCCGGAGGCGTTCTGGGCGGCCGTGTGGCGATTTGGCGCCGTGATCGCGGACGAGCGGTCGGGCGGCGCGCCCTGGGACGCGGTGCTGGTGGGTGGCGGGCGTATGGCTCCGCCGGATCCTGCACTCGGCCCCCGCTGGTTTCCCGGCGCCCGGCTCAATTTCGCTGAGAATCTGCTGCGTCGGCGCGACAACAGACCGGCGCTGATCTTCTGGAACGAGACCGGGCGTCGACGGGACCTGACGTTCGCCGACTTGGCGGGGCAGGTGGCCTCGGTTGCGGGGGCTCTTCGGGATGTCGGCGTCGGGCCCGGCGACCGGGTGGCGGGGTTTCTCCCCAATCTGCCGGAGACGATCGTCGCCATGCTCGCCACCGCGAGCCTGGGGGCCGTCTGGTCCTCGTGCTCGCCCGACTTCGGGGCGAACGGCGTCCTCGATCGATTCGGCCAGATCCAGCCGCGCGTGCTCTTCTGCGCCGACGGCTACCGCTACGCCGGCAAGGAGATCGACTCGCTGGCCCGAGTGCGCGAAGTCCGCGACAAGATCCCGGCCATCGAGCGGGTCGTGGTGGTGGGTTATCTCCGAGACCGGCCCTCCACGGGGGGCATTCGCGGGGCGGTGGGCTGGGACGACTTCATCGCCCACGCGCCCGCCAACCCGCTCGGCTTCGCCCGGCTCCCGTTCGATCACCCGCTCTACATCATGTATTCGTCCGGAACCACCGGGCTCCCCAAGTGCATGGTGCACGGGGCGGGAGGGACCTTGCTCCAGCACCTGAAGGAGCTGGTGCTCCACACGGACCTGACCCGTGACGACCGGATCTTCTACTTCACCACCTGCGGGTGGATGATGTGGAACTGGATGGTCTCGAGTCTCGCCGTCGGTGCCACCGTGGTGCTATACGATGGGGCACCGCTCCATCCGCCGAAGATCCTATGGGACATGGCCGAGGCCGAGGGTGTGACCGTGTTCGGGACCAGCGCCAAGTATCTCGCGCAGGCGGAGAAGGAGGGGCTCGAGCCCGGCCGCACCCATGATCTCTCCCGGCTCCGCGCCGTGCTCTCCACCGGAAGCCCGCTGGCGAGTCACAGCTTCGACTTCGTCTACCGTGGCATCAAGCGCGACCTGCATCTCGCCAGCGTGAGCGGCGGGACCGACATCATCTCCTGCTTCGCGCTCGGCAATCCCATCGGCGCGGTCTGGCGGGGCGAGCTGCAGACGCGCGGACTCGGCATGGCGGTCGACGTCTTCGATCCGGCTGGGCATCCGGTGCGTGAGCGGGGCGGCGAGCTGGTCTGCACCAGACCATTTCCCAGCATGCCGGTGGCGTTCTGGGATGACCCGGACGGCGCCAGGTATCGCGCGGCCTACTTCGACTTCTTTCCCGGCGTGTGGCGCCACGGAGACTGGGCGGAGCTGACCCGCCATGACGGCCTGATAATTCACGGGCGCAGCGACGCCACCCTGAATCCGGGAGGCGTGCGCATCGGGACGGCGGAGATCTACCGGCAGGTGGAGCAGTTGCCGGAAATCGTCGAAAGCCTGGTGATCGGACAGGATTGGCAGGGCGACGTCCGCATCGTGCTGTTCGTCCGACTACGTGAGGGATTGCGTTTGGACGACGCCCTTTGCGAAACCCTGCGGCGGCGGATCCGCGAGGACGCCAGCCCGCACCATGTCCCGAAGAAAATCATCCAGGTGGCCGACATTCCGCGCACCATCAGCGGCAAGATCACCGAGCTTGCCGTGCGCGACGTGGTGCACGGGCGCGAAGTGAAGAATCAGGATGCGCTGGCCAACCCTCAAGCGCTCGATCTATATCGTGGGTTAGAGGAATTGATGACCTGATCGGCTCCTGTGGCTGGCGTCGCAACGATGTCGTGATTGGGGGCGCAGTCATCGGGCATGAACGGGGCCTAGCTTGGCGTTCCGGCTTCGGCCGGCAGTGGCACCGATCGGAACCCGAGCTGAGGATTTTGCCATGCGCATGCTGATAGCTCTAGCAGTAGCCGCCTCGTTGGCGGCGTGCACTCGGCAGGCTGACAATGATATGGGTCGGGCGCCGCCGGAGACCGGGCGGGTCGCACCGCCGGACACTGGGCGCCTCGCGCCGACAGATACGAGTATGAAGCCTCGCGTGCTGCCCGATACGATGACGGGGCAAGCGGGGAAGATGCGTCACGATTCCATGTAACTGCAGGAGATGTAACGCAGGAGATCCCAAGGGCGAGGAAGCCCCCCGGTTTCTCGGGGGGCTTTCTCTTGGTGTGGCTTGCAGTTGTCGAGATCCACGCTTGATGTACCCGCCGGCACGGGGCATGTTTTCCGAGCATGCCCACGATCGACGTCACCCGCACCTACCTCACGATGTCCGCGCCGGCGGACCTGGTCCCCGCGCACCGGCCCGAGGGGGATGTCCGCATCGAACGCCTCGGCTTCTGTCCCACGGCGTTCTTCCGCTATCTGTACGCGGAGGTAGGGCGGCAGTACCGCTGGACCGACCGGCTCGCTTGGAGTGACTGCCAGATACGGAGCTACCTGGACGCAGGCGATGTCACCGTCCACGTGCTGTACGTCGAGGGTGCGCCCGCGGGCTACTTCGAGCTGAAGCGCCAGCAGGATGGCGCGACAGAAATCGCCTACTTCGGGCTGATGGACGGCTACATCGGACGCGGACTCGGCGGCTGGTTGCTGACGCAGGCGGTGGAGCTGGCGTGGGCGGGGAAGCCCGCGCGCGTGTGGCTGCACACCTGCACGCTGGACCACCCCAACGCGTTACCCAACTACGTGCGGCGTGGGTTCCGGCCGGTGCGGGAAGAGGTTTACCAGGTCGAGGGCTAGGCCTTCCCGCGCCGGCCGCGACTCGGCCCGGCGCGATCACCCAGGGCAAACCGGCAGGCCGGGCGCCCGCTACGGTCGCATACCTCCCGCACCGGCAAATCCGTCAGCTCGGCCAGCAGTGACTCGAGCGCGATGCAGGTCTCCGGGTGCCGGCCGGTCAGCTCGGCCAGCGGACACCCCGCGCTGCTGATCATCCAACCGCCGTTGTCGGGCGTCACCTCGGTCAGCCCGCCCAACCCGTCGAGCACCCGGCTCGCCGCCCGCACCCGGTCTTCCATATCGCCCGCCGGTCGCGGCAGCTCCTCGGCGGCGTGCTTGCCCGTCTCGCGCAGCACCCGCTCCAGCTCCGGACGCGGCAAGCGGCTCGCCAACACCTTCATCAAAGCCGCGACCAGCGGCACGTAAGCGCGCGACAGCGCGGTCTCGGCCTCGGGGTCCAGGACGTACTCGACCGAAGGCTTGCGGGTACCCTTCCGCTCGCCGCGCGGGACGACCAGCCCGTCGCGCTGCATCGCCGCGAGTTGGGCCCGTACCGCGTTGTCGGTGAGATCCAAGGCCGCGGCAAGCTCCTCGACCGTGCGCGCGGCGCGGCGGAGCAGGCCGACGATGCGGCCACGGGTGCCGGTGAAGAAGCGGCGACTCCAGAGGGGGTGATCCATTGGGCGGTGTGCGGTCTCCTAAAAGTCAAATAGAATATTGACTTTTTGTTCTAAAGGTGCAAGACTGCATTCACCCAAACCGGGAGTACCCATGCATCCCCGTCTTCGTCTCACCATTTCGCTTGCGGCCGCCGCTGCGGTGGGGTTCGCCCTTGCCGCCGTGGTGCGGGCCCAGAGCCACGCCCGCGCGCTCGACGACCCGACCATCGTGGCCATTTTCGACGAGGCCAACACGGCCGACATCGAGACCTCGGGTCTCGCGGCCAGCAAGACCTCGCAGGCGGACATCAAGGAGCTTGCCCGCACGTTCGTGCACGATCACACGGCGGTCCGCCAGCAGGGCCGCGACCTGGCCAAGAAGCTCGGCGTCACGCCGACCCCGCCCAAGCCGGATCAGGGAGCAATGGACCACGCCGCTGCCATGAAGAAGCTTCGGGCACTGAAGGGCGAGGCGTTCGACCGCGCCTATCTGGCGCACGAGGTGGCGTACCACCAGGCGGTGATCGACGCCATCACCAAGACCCTGGTTCCCGCGATTCAGAACGCGGAGCTCAAGGCCTTCGTGTTGCAGGTGGCGCCGGCATTCCAGGGCCATCTGGCCGCGGCGCAGAAGCTGGCGCAGAAGTACGGGGCGACCGGGCAGTAAGTGGCTCGAATCGGGCGGTGAAGTGACGGAGCACCGGCGCTTGCTCCACGAACCGGTAACCCGTCACTTCCGCGCGCCGCTCCCAGACGTCGAGGACCGCTTCGACCACGTAGTCGATGTGGCTCTGGGTGTAGACACGGCGCGGGATCGCCAGGCGAACCAACTCCATCGGCGCGGCGCTCTCCCTGCCGGTGGCCGGATCTCGGCGGCCGAACATCACGGTCCCGATTTCCACACCTCGGATCCCGGCCTCCTGGTATAGCTCGACCACGAGCGCCTGTCCCGGAAGCTCGAGCGGCGGGATTTGCTGGAAGAACGCGGCCGCATCGATGTAGATGGCGTGGCCGCCGGGCGGTTGGACGATCGGGACCCCGGCGCTGGCAAGGTGTTCGCCCAGATAGGTCGTGGACCGGATGCGATAGAGCAGGTAGTCCTCGTCCAGGGCTTCGCGGAGTCCGGTCGCCACCGCGTCGAGGTCGCGGCCGGCCAGCCCGCCATACGTGGGGAATCCCTCGGTCAGGATCAGCAGATCGCGCTCGCGCTGCGCGAGGCGGTCGTCGTTGGTGGCAAGGAAGCCGCCGATGTTGGCCATGCCGTCTTTCTTGGCCGACATGGTGCAGCCGTCGGCGTAGCCGAACAGCTCCCGGGCGATCTCGAATGGAGTCCGGTTGGCGAACCCGGGCTCTCTGAGCTTGATGAACCAGGCGTTCTCGGCGAAGCGGCAGGCGTCCACGTAGAGCGGGATCCCACGCTCGCGACACGCCGCCGACACGGCGCGCACGTTCTCCATGGACACCGGCTGCCCGCCCCCGGAGTTGTTGGTGACGGTCAGCATGACGAGCGGGACGCGCTCCCGTCCCACGCGATCGATCAGGGCGCCCAAGGCGGCGACGTCCATGTTGCCCTTGAAGGGATGGCGCGACGACGGCACCCGTCCCTCCGGGATCGGCAGGTCGACCGCTTCGGCGCCGGTAAACTCGATGTTGGCGCGGGTCGTGTCGAAGTGGGTGTTGTTGGGAACGACGTGGCCGGGCTTGCACAGGACGGAAAACAGGATGCGCTCGGCCGCGCGGCCCTGATGAGTCGGAAGGACGTGGCGGAATCCGAAGATGTCACGTACCGTTTCCTCGAAGCGGAACCACGACCGGCTGCCCGCGTAGGACTCGTCGCCGCGCATGATCGCCGCCCACTGCTCCGCGCTCATGGCCCCGGTGCCGCTGTCGGTGAGCAGGTCGATCAAGACGTCTTCCGCCCGGAGCCGGAACACGTTGTAGGCGGCCTCTTGGAGGTAGACTTCGCGCTCCTCGCGGCTCGTCAGACGGATCGGCTCGACCGTCTTGATCTTGAAGGGCTCGATGATGGTTCGCATGGGCGAAAGATGATGAAGCCAACGGCCAAACGCTAACGGCTCCCAATGTCCGAATCTCCTCAGCAACTCACCGGCCCCGACCTGGCCGAAGGCCTCCCATTCGCATCGATCCCCGAGGGCCGCCCGTTGCTTGGCCACGCGTACGGGGAACCGGTACTGATCGTCCGGCAGGCGGGAGAGCTGTTCGCCTTGGGAGCGGTCTGCACTCACTACAGCGGACCGCTCGCCGAGGGTCTGGTCGTGGGCGACACGGTACGCTGTCCCTGGCACCACGGCTGCTTCAGTCTTCGCACTGGCGCACCGCTCCGGCCGCCCCCGTTGAATCCCGTGGCGTGCTGGACCGTGGAGCGGCAGGGTGACACCGTGCGCGTCACGGGAAAGCGGCCCGCGCACCGAGCGCCGATTGTCGGGGCGGACATCGCGACGGTCGCGATCGTCGGCGCCGGCGCTGCCGGTGAGGTGGCGGCGGAAACGCTCCGACGTGAGGGTTACCACGGCTCGATCATCCTCATCGGCGCCGATCCTGCCGGTCCGGTGGACCGGCCGAATCTCTCCAAGGACTATCTGGCGGGTAACGCGCCCGAGGAGTGGATCCCGCTCCGCGACGCGGACTTTTATCTCACCCAGGAGATCGAGCTGATCACCAATGCCGAGGTCACCGCGATCCGGGCGAACGAACGGCACGTCGTGCTGGCGGACGGACGGAAGATCGAATGGGATCGCCTGCTCCTCGCGACCGGGGCGGACCCGGTCCGGCTTTCGATCCCCGGCGCGGAGCGGATCCATTATCTCCGCTCGCTCGCCGACAGCCGAGCCATCATCAAGGGGGCCGCGGACGCCAAGCGGGTGGTCGTGATCGGCGCGGGCTTCATCGGACTGGAGGTCGCGGCCTCGCTCCGGACCCGCGGCCTCGAGGTGCACGTCGTCGCGCCGGAGCGGCGCCCCCTCGAGCGCGTCATGGGAGCGGAGGTGGGAGACTTCGTGCGCGCGGTACACGAGGAGCACGGCGTCACGTTCCACCTCGGCGCGAAGCCACGCGCGGTCGAGTCGCGCGGCGTGGTGCTCGAGAGCGGCGAGTCGCTGCCCGCCGACCTGATCGTGGCGGGCGTCGGCGTGCGGCCAGCGACCGCGCTGGCGGAGGCCGCCGGGCTCAAGCTCGACCGGGGCGTGCTCGTCAACGAATTTCTGGAGACCAGCCGCTCCGGCATTTTCGCCGCGGGCGACCTCGCCCGCTGGCCCGATCCGCACACGGGGCAGGCGATCCGTGTCGAGCACTGGGTCGTCGCCGAGCGGCAGGGGCAGACAGCCGCGCGCAATATGCTCGGACGGAGCGAGCGCTTCGACGCGGTCCCGTTTTTCTGGAGCCAGCACTACGACGTGACGATCGCCTACGTGGGCCACGCGGAGTCGTGGGACGCGGTGGACGTGAGAGGAAGCCTGGCGAAGCGCGACGCGACCGTGGCGTACCGCAAGGCCGGGAAGGTGCTCGCCGTCGCGACCGTGTTCCGCGACGGCGTGAGTCTGGAGGCGGAGGCGGCGATGGAGAGGGGCGACGCTGCGGCGCTCGCGCGGGCGCTGAGCGTCTGAGCGCTAGGGTGCCGGCGGCTCCTGCGCGGCCGCCGGACGCGGGCGCCGATCAGCCGCAAAGAACAGCAGCGTGGCCACGCCCAGCATCGCGCCCACGCTGAGCCACTCGCGCCGTTCGGCGTTGGCGAGCAGCCAGATCACCACGCCGCACGCGAGCAGGGGGATCAGCGGGCCGCCCGGCAGCACGAAGGGCGGCGCGTCGAGGCGCACGCGGCGGCGGCGCAGCTCGAGCGTCGCCAGCGCCGCCATGAGGTAGACCACCAGCGACGCGACGTTCGCCAAGATGAGCAGATGTTCGAACGTGCCGGTCGTGGCGAGCACGCAGGTGACAACCGCGTACAGCCAGATCGCGACATGCGGGGTCCGATACCGC
>DATHMJ010000090.1:0-5508 GCA_035487215.1 Gemmatimonadales bacterium | reverse complement strand
CCGCGCTCCCGGTAGGCGCGCATCGTCTCGTCCAGCTCGGCCAGCTTGGCGTCGATCTGCCGAGTGGCCACGGCGACCCGGTCCGCGTCACCCGGCCGACTGGCGGTCAGCCGAACGAGCTGGCTCCGTTCGGCTTCGATGCGCTGTCGGGCGTCGTCGTACGGTGCGAGGTACCGCTCGTCCCCGGTGAGAAGGAAGCCCCGCTGACCGGTCTCGACAGCCTGCATGGCGGAGAAGGTGCGTTCGAGCTGGAGGAGGGAACGGCCGGTACGGGCGGCCTCATCGCTGGCGGCGATGAAGCGCTCGGTTGTGCGGTAGGAGAGTGCGACGACGACTCCGAGGAGTCCCAGCGCGACCAAAAACAGCAGGCCGAGCCGGACACGCAGCGCAGGATTCATCCAGCTATGGGGCACCCGCGGCCGGGTGCGCTCCTGCACGATGCCCTGCCGGCACGGGGCGGAGGCTCAAGCGGCCACAGAAGGGAAACGTCGCCGAGCGGCCCCACTAACGCCGCCGGGCAGGAACTAGACAGGTGACAAGCTAGGGCCTTGCACCCAAGGGTACAAGCCAGGAGCGCCGGCAACGGCCGAGGGGGCCTCAACCTCGTGGCCCCCTCGACTTATTCCTGACCGCGCGACTCGAGCCTGGCCGCCCGACTCAGGGCCCGCTGAACTTGAACCCCGCGGTGATTGGGATGAGCTGGGCAGAGGTGCTGGACCCGTCGGCGCCGAACCCGGCTCCGAACACGTTGTGGAAGCGGCTCTCGAGGAAGAGAGTCCCGAGGCCCAGGTTCAGATTGAGCCCGGCTCCGGCGTTGAGGCCGAAACGAGTGGAGCTGGAGTCGAAATGACCGCGGAAGCTGTAAACGCCGGCGCCACCGATCACGTAGGGGACCACCCTGGTGGTGCGGCTGTGCCCGAACTCGTAGAGCACGTTGGCGGTACCATTGAACTGCTGCCGGCCGGCGAAGCTCATGGCGGCAGCTCCGACGCGCTGGTAGGTGCCGTCGAGTTGGAAACCGAGGGTGTTGCCGAAGGGATGGATCTGGAACAGACCCATGCCCTGCCAGCCGGGGGCCAGGGACAGGCCGGCGTCGCCGAGCCCGCCACCCTCCCGGGCGTCGCCGACGGGAACGGTGACACTTCCGCCCACGCCGAAGGTGAAGGGGGACTGCTGCTGGGCGGCCCCAGGGCCGGCTACCAGCGCAGACGCGAGGGCAGCAACGGACAGACACGACAACCGCATAGGAGCGCTCCGTGAGTGGCAGCTATACACAATGTTTGAGACGCTCCCCGATTGGTCAAGTCCACCAGGAAGGCGACAGCGTCTCAAAAGCGAACTGCCCCGCCACAAGGGCGGGGCAGCTCGTCCACCGGACATCCCGGGAGGCTTACGCTTTGAAGCGGAAGCCCGCCGTGATCGGAATGAAGTGGGTGTTGCCGCCGGAGACGAAGACGTTGTGGAACCGGCCCTCGATGAAGAAGGCCGCGTTGCTCTGGAGATCGAAGTCGAAGCCCGCGCCGGCGTTGATCCCGAACTTGGTGCTCGAGATCGAAGTCCCGTCGGTGAACTTGGACTTCAGATTGTAGACCCCGCCGCCGCCGAGCACGTACGGACGGACCTTGGTCTCCTTGGAGGTGGGGAACCAGAAGACCACGTTGCCGGTGCCGCTAAAGATCACGCCCTTGTCAGCCGTCGGATCGAACGCCTTGGCGGCGTCCGAGGCCTTGAGCTGCGAGTACATGCCGTCGATCTGGAAGCCGACTGGGCTCGTGGCGGGCTTGTACTGGAAGACGCCTTCGATGTTCCAGCCCGTCTTGAGCGCGTCACTCGTGGAGCCGGTCGGAATGGTGATGCCGCCGCCCGCGCCAATCGTCATGAGATTCTGGGCGTGGGCCGACGTGGCGCCCAGCGCGGCCATCAAACCGAACGCAGCAAGACCCTTCAGCAGACCCTTCATATAACGGTTGCCTCCCTCAGAGGTTTGCCAAACTTCCTGACAGATATTGTGGCCATGTGAAGCCGAGAATGTCGTAACGTGCCGCCTTGCAAGACCCTTGCCGTTGTGAAGAGCATCGTAGATGGCGAAAACTCCTTGTACAGCACGGACTCGGGCCATCCTGGCCTGCACCCGCGTCCCGTGGTTCGGACAGACTGTCCCGGGACGAGGCCGACGGCGCCGGCGCAATCCAGTCGCCACCAAGGCCGTAAATCTCGTTCCAACAATAAGATGGCCGCCCAATCCGCAGGCGGCTCGCCGGAAACCGGGGCTGACAACCGCTCAGCGGCGCAGAAACCCCTCAACCAATTCCCGGAACTCCCGCGTGCTGCGCGCCGACGCATTGACGCGGGCGCCGAGACGGATTCCCTCGGCCATCCCCAAACCATCGAGCTCATAGAAGAGTTTCTTGGTGAGCCCGAGGGCCGTCGCGCTCATCCCCGCCAGCGCCGAGCAGACGGACGCGACCTCTACATCGAAGGTTTCAGGCGAGAGGATGCGCGACACGAGGCCGGCGGTGCAGGCCTCTTCCGCCGAGAGTAGACGGCCCGTCGTGACGAGGTCGAACGCTATTTTTTCGCCCACGGAACGGCGGAGCAACGTGAGCACCATGGCTGGCACGAACCCCCGGCGAATTTCCGGATAGCCAAACCGAGCGCCCGTCTGGGCCAGGATGAGGTCGCAGGCAGTGGCGAGGCCGCAGCCGCCCCCCACCGCGTTACCGTGCACGGCCGCGACCACGGGCTTGGGCAGCGCTCGCAGCGCCAGGAACAGCTCCCCGAGTCGCCGGGCGTCCGCTTCGTTGTCCGCCGGCGATCGATCGACCGATGCGAGAAGCTCGGCGAGATCCGCCCCGGCGCAGAAGTCCGGTCCGGCACCGCGGAGGAGCATCACTCGGACGTCGGGATCGAGCTCGGCGTCGGCAATCGCGGCCGTGAGGGCGGCGATCAATTCAGAGCTCAACGCGTTCCGCTTGTCGGGGCGATGGAGCGTGAGGGTGAGGACGCCGGCAGCGCGGGAGGTGAGAAGCGTGTCGCTCATCGGCGGCCAGAGCGGCGCGGGCGATAGCGCCGGGCGATGGCGCCCGGGACGGGGATCTGCATTCGCAGCAGCGCGGTGGAGTAGACCTTCCCCTGGGCGTCGGTCTTGAGGGAGATGGTGCCGCCGCCGTCCAGGGCGTCGTGCAGCAGGAAGTTCAGCGCATTCAGGTTGGGCAGCTCGAAGCGCTCTACCCGGCTCACCATGCCGCGAAAGTGCCGCGCGACGCGGGCGGCGGTCACCGAGCGCCTGAGGATCGGATAAAGCTCCGGCGAGAGCGCGATGAGCCCGACGTTCGCGGTGTTGCCTTTGTCGCCGGAGCGCGCGTGCGCCAACCAGCGCAGTTGGAGTAGGACCGACCGGGTGGGGCTCACGCCGCCAGAATCTCCACGCGCACCCGCGGCTCGATCTCGCGTCGATCCACCAGCGCGGGCCAGTATGCGACGATCTCTTCCACCTGCGGCCTTCCCCCGGCGAATCCGGTCACGCTGGGCGGCCCCGTCAGCACCAGCGGCGCCAGCTCACGGGTAAATCGCTCGACCGGTGCCTTCTCCCGCCCGCGAACCCCGATCCGGAGCTGCACCTCCGGCGCGTCGACGCTCGGCGGCCCCGAGAGGCGGCCGTGCGTCGCGTCGGCGCCGACGAACTCAGTCAAGATCTGCTCGAACTCGAGCCCCAGATCTTTGAGCCGGGCGCGCAATACGCGATCGGCCTCCTTAGCCTTGGCGTGTGCCTCGGGCCAAGCGTAGACCAACGTGCCGACCGCCTTATAGCCGTAGAAATAGGCGATCGAGACCTTCAGCATGCCCGTCCGAGGGGCACCGCCGATGCCACTCACTTGGACGCGGTCCTTACCCGCCTGGCGCAACCGGATGCTCGTGAAGTCGGCAATTCCATCGGGTGTGATGTAGCTCCGCGGGTCGCCCATCTCGTACACGAGCTGCTCCGTCACGGAGGCGACGTTCACGACGCCGCCGGTGCCAGGATGTTTGGTGACGACGAAGCTGCCATCGGGAGCGGCCTCGACGATCGGAAATCCGACCCGCTCCAGGCCCCGGACGCGTTGCCAGTCCCGGAGCAGGTTGCCGCCGGACGCTTGGGCACCACACTCGATGATGTGGCCGGCAACCGTCCCCGCGGCAATGCGGTCCCACTGGTCCGTCCGCCAGCCGAACTCATGCACGAGCGGCCCCAGCGTGAGGCCGGTATCCGTGACCCGGCCCGTGATCACGATGCGGGCGCCGCCGGCGAGGGCCTCGACGACCGGAGCCATGCCGAGATAGGCGTTGGCCGAGCGGACCCGGTCGCGGATGTCGCTCAGCGGCCGGCCGGTGTCGAGATCGCGGAGCTCGTGCCCCCGGGAAAGCAGCTCGTCCAGGCGGTCGAGGATGTCGTCACCGGTGACGAGACCAACGCGGATCTTCCCGCCAAGCCCGAGGCGCCGAGCGACGTCGAGCACTGCGTCCGCGCAGCCGCGCGGATTCACCCCGCCGGCATTCGAGGCGACGCGGATGCCCTTCGCGGCGATGTCGGGAAGAATGCGCTCCATCGCCGGGACGAAATCGCGGGCGTAGCCCGCCGCCGGGTCGCGCGACCGCTGCTTCTGGAGGATGGACATCGTGACTTCAGCCAGATAGTCCATCATCAGGTAGTCGATCGGCCCGCCCTTCACCTGGCGGTACGGGGCTTCCAGCCAGTCGCCCCAGAATCCCTGCCCCGCCGCGACGCGAACGACCTTACTCACCGGCCGGAGGCTCCGAGGGTCGTCTCGCGGGTCCACACCTCCTCGCCCGACTGGGCGACGACGACCGCCAGCGGATCGAATCCCATTTCAAGCGGCCACGGCGACTCCGGTAGCGGGAACCGAACGGTCTTGGTCTGTCCCGCCACGAAGGACAACGATTCCGCGCGTTCTCCCCCGATCCGGAGCGGCACGGGCTCAGCGGCGTAGAGGCGAATCGCTATGCGCGTCTTCCACGCCTCGGTCGTCCCCGGGTCGGCCAATCCGGGGAACAGCCGCAGCTCGAGCGCCATGTCGTCGTGCTTTTCCGGAAGCGCCGTCTCGAGCCGGCCGACCGCGTAGTTGAGCGGCTCCTTGGCGACGATGCGGCCAAGCGAGTCCATCAGCGATACGCCGAAGTCGGTGAACCGCTCCCATTGGGCCTGGTCCATCATGAGATCCACGGCGACGCCTCTGGCCCAGGCGGGCGCCGTGAAGGGAATTCTCACCACATCCGACCCGTGCCTGGCGAGGTTCGTGTCCCGCTCCGCGCCTGCGAGCACCATCGCGACTTCGGTGTCGACCGGTTTGCCCGAGACGTTGGCCACCTCGGCGACGGCTTCGGAGCTCCCACGCGACCCGCGTAAGCGGAACGGCGACTGGGCGACCCGGACAGCGACAGTGGCCCCCGAGGTCGGCAGGCCGAACGCGTCCACCTCGTACACGCCCGCCACGGCGTCGCGCCCGTCGA
>DATHMJ010000089.1:0-4308 GCA_035487215.1 Gemmatimonadales bacterium | reverse complement strand
CGACCAGTTGCCCGTCCGCCTCAGCGACGAGATAGGTGGCGGCGGGATCGCGAAGCTCGGCCGCCTGCTTCGCCTCGCCGTACTTGGCCGCGATGTGCGCGGTGATGTCGGCCGGGTCGTTGAACGCTCCGTACGTATCGGCGAACGTCCGGGCGGCGAGCTCGGCCAGGCGCCCAGCATCGGCGAGGGTCGCGCGCCGGATGGCCGAGGTCACTCCGATCCGCTCCGGGACGCGAACGCCGCGTGCAGATTGCGCCGCATCCCCTCGAGGCCCGGTCGCGAGAACGGTGTCTCGCCAAACCGGGCCGCGAATTCCGCCTCATCCATCCCGTCGAAATGGTCGGACGATGCTCCACGAAGCGGGTGGTGCGCTTGGGCCTCCGGAACCGCCTCGACCGCGAAGCGGGCATTCCACGGGCACACATCGTTGCAGACGTCGCAACCGAACGCCCAGCCGTCGAGCGCCGGCACGAGGGATTCGGGGATCGGCCCCCGATGTTCGATCGTGAGATACGCGATGCAGCGCGTCGCATCGAGCAGGCGAGGCTCGACGAATGCTCCCGTCGGGCAGGCATCGAGGCAGCGGGTGCAGGTGCCGCACCGATCCAGCTCGAACGGTGGATCGATTGCCAAGGGCAGATCCGTGAAGACGCACCCGATAAAGCAGAACGAGCCGTGCTCGGGTTGGATGAGCATCGTGTTCTTCCCGATCCACCCCAAGCCCGCGCGTTGCGCCAGCTCTCGCTCCGGGACCGGCCCGGTGTCCGTGTAGGTTCGGGCCACTGTGGCGCCGTTCTGGCGGAGGAAGTCGGCCAGCAGGTTCAGCCGCTCGAGTGTGACGCGATGATAGTCCTTCCCCCGAGCGTACTTCGCGATCCTGGGCGGCTCGAGATCCGCGGGGAGATCGCGGGTGAAATAGTTGTCGAGCACGACGACGACACGGGTCGCCTCCTGGTCGATCCGCTTCGGCTCCTTCCGTTTCTTCGCCTGGCGGTGGAGGTAGCGCATCGTTCCGGCATAGCCGCGAGCCAGCCAACTATCGAACGCCGCCCGATGGGCGCTCGGCTGAAGGTCAGCGATCCCCGCGGCCTGGAAGCCCAGCCTTGCGGCCTCGTCCTTTACGGCCTGAGCGGCGAGCGGCATGGGCGGAAGGGAGCGGGCGCGATCAATGCGGGCGCGATCAATGCGGGCGCGATCACGTGGGGGCGCAGACGCCCTCATCCTGCCGCGCCGGCGTCGGGCGCCAGGGGTCGGTGATGAGGCGAGCCCCGCGTTGGTAGGTCACATAGGCCCACGCCCATTCGAGGAGCACGAGCACGCGGTTGCGGAAACCAATGAGGAAAAAGATGTGAATGAAGATCCATAGCAGCCACGCGATGAAACCCCCGAAATGGAGCCGGCCGATGTCTGCGACGGCTTGCCCTCGTCCGATGACGGCGAGCTGCCCTTTGTCCCAGTAGTGGAACGGCTCGCGAGGGCGCCCGGCGAGATCCGCGCGGATGGCCCGCGCGGTGTATTGCCCCATCTGGATCGCGACCGGACAAATCGCCGGCAAGGCCGTGCCGTTGGTGGCGAACGCTGCCGCGTCGCCCAGCACGAAGACGTTCGTCTGCCCCGGAATCGTGCAATCCGGCTGGACGACGGCCCGTCCCTGCCGATCGAGGGGAGTGCCCAGGGTCTTGAGCAGCGGGCTCGCGGCGTTGCCCGCGGCCCAGATCACCGTGTTCGTCGGGATGGTCCAACCCGCGGCGTGGACGGCGCCCGCCTCGATGTCCGTTACGAAGGTCTCGGTCCGGACATCGACGCCGAGGGCGCGCAGCTCGCGTTTCGCCTCGGCGCTGAGGGATTCAGGATAGCTGGGGAGAACCCGCGGGCCCCCTTCCAGCAGCAGAACCGTAGCATCGCGCGGGTCGATGTGACGGAAGTCCCGCTTGAGCGCGAAGCTGCGGATCTCCGCCACGGCGCCGGCCATCTCGACGCCGGTGGCCCCGCCGCCGACGATCACGAACGTGAGATGGGCGTGCCGCTTCACGGGATCGGGCTCCCGTTCGGCCCGTTCGAAGGCGGTCAACACCCGCCGCCGGATCTCGAGCGCGTCCTCCAGACTCTTGAGCCCCGGCGCCAGCGCCTCCCAATCGTCGTGCCCGAAATAGCTGTGGCGCGCGCCCGTGCACACGACCAGATAGTCGTAGTTGAGGCGAGTGCCATCCGCGAGATCGACCGACCGCGCAGCGGTGTCGATGCAAGTTGCCTCGGCAAGCAGGACGCTCACGTTCTTCTGGCGCCGCACGATCGAGCGGATGGGCGCGGTGATGTCGGACGGATTGAGCCCCGCCGTCGCGACCTGATAGAGCATCGGCTGGAACAGATGGTGGTTCTTCCGGTCGACCAGGGTGATCCGAACAGCGGCGCCCCTCAGGGCGCGCGCCGCGTAGATGCCCGCGAACCCACCACCGATGATGACCACGTGCGGCATCGGCCGCTCCTGACGGTCGGTCATAGCCCCATCGTCTCCCGCCGCCATCGGGCGAAGCGCACCACGTCGTCGGCCGGGGGTACCGCGTCCTCGTCGGCGTAGGCGGTGTACATGCGCCAGCGGAGGTACTCTCGGTCAGGAACCGGAAGAAACGGCGGCTTGCGCCACCAGTCGCGGCGCCGGAACGCCCAGACAGTCTTGGCCAAATCGCGGGCGAGCCGCGGGCTGACTAGTGCCCGTGCGCCGAGACGCACCGCGAGCGAGAACCAGGTAGCCGCCATCGCCGTAAGATAATTCCGGTCGGCGGGCTATATTCTCCGGGCTATGGTCGCCGCATCGGTATCGGCGCCGCCTGCGCGGCACCTTCGGGACGAGTTCCCGATCTTCCGCCACGCGATCTATCTGAATAGCTGCTCGCTCGGCGCGCTGTCACGCCGGTCGCGCGCGCGGGTCGGCGAGTATCTCGACCTGTGGGAGCAGCGCGGCGCCGCGGCCTGGTACGACGTGTGGTGGCGAGCGCTCGACGAGTTGCGCGGGCGGTACGCGAAATTGGTCGGCGCGGACGCCGCCGATATCGCGTTGCACCCGAACATCTCGAGCACGCTGTCCGCCGTGGCCGAGGCGCTGGACTACCGAAGCCGGCCCAAAGTCGTGGTGACGAGCCTCGACTTCCCGACGATCGCGTATCAATGGCTCGCCAAGGCCGGCGAAGGCGTCGAGGTCGAGCTGGTGCAGAGCCCCGACGGCGTCCACGTGCCACTCGAGCTGATCGAGCGGGCGGTCGACGGCCGCACCGCGCTCGTGGCGACCAGCCACGTGTTCTTCACGTCGGGCGCGATCCAGGACGTCGCGGGACTCGCGGAGATTGCCCATCGCAAGGGAGCACTGCTCCTGGTGGACGGCTACCAGGCGACCGGTCAGCTGCCCGTCGACGTCCGCGGGCTCGACGCGGACTTCTATTGCAGTGGTGGTCTCAAGTGGCTGTTGGGCGGCTCGGGGATCGCTTTCCTCTATGTACGTCCGGCGCTGGCACGCGAGCTGGCCCCCCGCGTCACGGGATGGTTTGCGCACCGGGAACAGTTCCATTTCGACCCGAGCCGCCTGGAGCGGCACACGGACGCACGCCGGTTCGAGGCTGGGACGCCCGCCATGGCGGCCGTTTATGCGCAGCTCGGCGGACTGGATGTCCTGGAGGAAGTGGGAACCGAACTCGTGCGACAATCGACGATGACGATGACAGAAGATCTGATCGACCGTGCCCGCGCCGCCGGCCTCGAGCCCCAGGTCGCCGCCGATCCGGCGACGCGTTCAGGCATCGTCATGCTACGGAGCGCGGATCCGGCGCGGGACGTCCGTCGCCTGGCCGAGGCCCACATCGTCGTCGACGCTCGGCCCGGCCACGTCAGAGTGTCTCCCTATTTCTACAATGTGCCCGATGACTACCTCGCGCTGGTGGAGCTGCTGAAGCCGTGACCGAAATCGCCCCACGTGGCCCGCATCGTCCCGGTGATGCGAAGCCCGTTACCGAAGATGAAGTGCTCCTCGAGAGCCCGCCTCCGCGGGAGGCCGTCGACCTTCACAAGGCATCCGATTCGTGGCGCGCGCTCCGGATCCTGGGCGAGTTCGTCTGGGGATTCGAGAATCTGGCCGACGTGAGCGGCGGGGTCTCGATCTTCGGCTCGGCCCGCACGTCGCCGGAGGATCCCGACTATCACGCTGCGACCGAGACCGCGCGACTTCTCGCGAAGGCGGGGATTCCGGTGATCACAGGTGGCGGGCCGGGCATCATGGAGGCGGCGAACCGCGGTGCCTACGAGGCGGGAGGACTCTCG
>DATHMJ010000088.1:0-3714 GCA_035487215.1 Gemmatimonadales bacterium | reverse complement strand
GCGGTGGTGGGCGCCGGCGCGTTCGGCGGCTGGACGGCGCTCCATCTCCGGCGCGCCGGGGCCGAGGTGACCTTGCTCGACGCCTGGGGGCCGGGCAACGCGCGGGCGAGCTCCGGCGGAGAGACCCGCGTCATCCGCGGGATCTACGGCGGCAAGGCCCGCTACGTAGAGCTGACCGCCCGAGCCTTCATGCTGTGGTGGGATCACGAGGCCCGGTGGAATCGCCCGCTCTATCGCCGCACCGGCGCCCTCTGGATGTTCGAGGGCGACGACAGCTACGCCCGCTCGACGTTGCCCCTGCTGCGCGACATCGGACTCGAGGTCGCGCAGCTCCCGCCGGCGGACGCGGCCCGCCGCTATCCCCAGATCGATTTCACTGGCGTGCAAAGCGCCTTCTTCGAGATCGAGGCAGGCTACCTCCGGGCGCGGGACGCCTGCGCCACGGTGGTGCACGGGTTCCTCGCGGAGGGCGGCGACTATCGCGCGCAGGCGGCACGGCCGGGCGCGATCGACGGCGGCGGACTCCGTGAGCTGGTGCTGAGCGACGGCAGCACCCTGTCCGCCGACCGCTTCGTCTTTGCCTGCGGCCCCTGGTTAGGCGAGCTGTTTCCCGACGCGATCGGCGACCGGATCACTCCGACGCGGCAGGAGGTCGTGTTCTTCGGTCCGCCGAAAGACGATCGACGGTTCGACGAGGGGATCTGTCCCACGTGGATGAATTTCGGCGACGCGTTTCTCTACGGGATCCCGGGGAACGATCGCCGGGGGTTCAAGGTCGCCGACGACACGCGGGGTCCCCGGGTGGATCCCACGACACTGGAGCGGGTGGTGAGCGCCGACGCGATCGCGCGCGCGCGCGCGTTGCTGGCCCGGCGGTTTCCGGCGCTGGCGCGCGCGCCCGTCGTCGAAGCGCGCGTGTGCCAGTACGAGCAGACGCCCGACGGGGACTTCATCCTCGATCGGCATCCGGGCGCGGACAACGTATGGCTCGCGGGTGGAGGGTCGGGGCACGGCTTCAAGATGGGGCCGGCGGTCGGCGAGCTGGTGGCCGGCCTGGTGCTGGGCACGCGGCAGCCAGAGGCGATGTTCGCGTTGGGGCGGTTCGGGCGGTGAGGTCCAGTACGTCGGTGCTCGCCGTGCTCTGTGCCTTGTTGGCGGCAGGCTTCTGGGTTTCTCCCGGGCACGCGCAGCGTGAGCCGGTCCTTCCCCAGATCAAGGAACCCCACAGTTACTACTATCGCGAGCTGTACCTCCCTCAACTGACCAGCGGTCCGAGTGGAGCGACCTGGTCGCCGGACGGCTCGGAGCTGATCTATTCGATGCAGGGGACGCTGTGGCGCCAGCGGGTGGACGGCACCGAGGCCCGCCAGCTCACCGACGGCCCCGACTACGCCTACCAGCCCGACTGGTCGCCCGACGGGCGCACGATCGTGTTTGCCGCGTACACCGGGCGCGCGGTGGATCTCCGGCTCCTGGACCTGGCCAGCGGCGCGACGACGGCCCTCGTCGCGAACGGGGCGGTCAACGTGGAGCCACGGTGGTCGCCGGACGCCAAACGCATCGCGTTCGTCTCGACCGCCTATCAGGGGCGTTTTCACGTCTTCCTGGCGACGCCCGAGGCGATGACGGCATCAGACACCGGTGGCGCGCTCCAAGTCGTCCGCATCACCGAGGACCGCGACAGCCAGCTGCCTCGCTACTACTACAGCGTCTTCGATCAGTATCTCTCGCCCACATGGTCGCCGGACGGGAAGGAGCTGATCCTGATCTCCAACCGCGGACACGTGTGGGGCTCCGGCACCCTCTGGCGAATGGCCGCCGATTCGGCGGGAGCGATGCGCGAGCTTCGGGTCGAGGAGACCAATTGGGGTGCGCGGCCGGATTGGGCGCGCGACGGGCGGCGCGTGGTCTACGCGTCCTACCAGGGGAGGCAGTGGCACCAGCTCTGGCTGATGACGGACAGCGGTGACAACCCCTTCCAGCTCACCTACGGTGACTTCGACGCGACGTATCCCCGATGGTCACCGGACGGCCGCCGAGTCGCCTTCATCTCCAACCAGACGGGCAATACGTCGCTCTGGGTGGTGGACGTTCCCGGCGGCGGCCGGCGCGAAGTGCGCGCCACCACGCGGCACTACCTGCACGACATCGGGCATCTGCAGCTTGTCGTGGTGGACAGCGCGACCGGGAGGCAGGTGCCGGCACGGGTCTCGGTCACCGGGGCCGACGGCCGCAGCTTCGCGCCGGATGACGCCCGGCGCCACGCCGACGACTACGTCGAGCGCCCGGAGCACCGATTCGAGTACGGGTACTTCCACACCCCCGGCCGCAGCACGATCGCGGTTCCGGTGGGGGATGTCACGGTCGAGGTGACGCGAGGCCCGGAGTATCGGATGAGCCGGCGACTGGTCCACGTGACGGCCAATGCCACCGCGACGATGCGAGTCCGGCTCTCGCGCTTGACCGACCTGGCGGCCCGCGGATGGTGGTCCGGCGATCTGCACGTGCACATGAACTACGGCGGACACTACCGCAACACGCCGGTGGGCCTGCGCGGGATGGCCGAGGCTGAGGACCTTCATGTGGTGGAGAACCTGATCGTGAACAAGGAGGGACGGATTCCGGATCTGGCCTACTTCACCGGCAAGCCCGACCCGGCGACCACGCCCCGCACGCTCATTCTCCACGACCAGGAGTATCACACCAGCCTGTGGGGCCACACCGGCCTCCTCGGCCTCCGGGATCACGTGATCCTTCCCGCCTACGCCGCGTATACGGGCACGGCGGCGGCGAGCCCGTTTTTCACGAACGCGGATGTCATGCGCGAAGCGCGGTTGGAGGGCGCTGTCACGGGATACGTCCATCCCGGCGACGTCCTGGCCGATACCACGCAGCCCGACCGGACCGCGGCCTACACGATCCCGGTGGACGTCGCGCTTGGCCTGGTGGACTACATGGAGCTGGTGTCGTTCAGCGAGCACGTGTCCACGGCGTTCGTCTGGTATCGACTGCTCAACTGCGGATTTCGCATTCCCGCGGCGGCGGGCACGGACGCGATGACCAACTACGCTTCGCTGCGCGGACCGGTGGGCCTCAATCGCGTGTACGTCAAGCTCGACGGTCCCCTCACGCGCGACCGCTACCTCGCCGGGCTCAAGGCCGGCCGGACCTTCGCGACCAACGGCCCGCTGGTGGAGCTGACGGTGAATGGGCGTGGTCCGGGGGAGGAAATTCGCCTACCCGCGCGCGGCGGGTCGCTCGCGCTTCGGGCGACGCTCCGCTCGTACGTCCCGGTCGAGCGATTCGAGCTCGTCGCCAACGGCGAGGTGGTCGCGCGGTTCAACCCGGGGCAGGACAGCACGAGCGCAACGGTGGATACCACGATCACGGTCACGCGCAGCGGTTGGTACACCCTCAAGGCCTGGAGCACTCGGCCCCGTCACCCGGTGCTCGACATCTACCCCTTCGCCACGACCAGTCCGATCTACGTCACTGTCGGCGGCGAGCCGATCCGCTCCCCGCGCGATGCGGCTTATTTCGTGAGGTGGATCGATCGACTCGACTCACTGGCTCGGGCGAACACCGGGTGGAACTCCGATGCGGAAAAGGAAGCGACGCTGCGGAAGTTCGCCGAGGCCCGGCGGGTCTATGCAGCGCAGGCGGCTGCGCCGTAACTCACGCCTCGAAGATCAGGCTCAGGCAGGTCATCGCTGA